>JAFOFM010000092.1 GCA_017387265.1 Peptococcaceae bacterium
GAGCTGCTGTATAGTTCAGGGCTTCGTGTATCCGAACTGGTTGCACTGGATGTGGATGTTATCGGCAAACAGAAAGGTATCCTGCGTATTTTCGGGAAAGGAAGCAAAGAACGAATTGTTCCTGTCGGCGAACAGGCGCAGGCAGCCATTGATAAATACCTGGAAAGCGGACGGCCTCATCTGCTCCGAACCGAAGAACAGGCGCTGTTTTTAAATCAGCAGGGTGGAAGATTAACCGCCCGCGGTGTAGAGTATATTCTGGAACAGCATATCAAAAAAGGGGCACTGAAATATAAGGTGACACCGCACGTGTTCCGGCATACGTTTGCAACCCATCTTTTAGACAATGGTGCAGATTTACGTGTGATTCAGGAACTGTTAGGCCATGAAAGTCTGTCTACTACACAGGTTTACACCGAAGTATCCAAGACTCATCTGCAGCAGATTTATCGCAAAGCGCATCCGCGCGCATAACAGAACATACAACTGCAATTATAGTTATAATGAGAATTAGAATCAGAACATATCAGGAACGGGAGGATTTATATGACAACCATTCTGGCAGTAAAACGCAATGATGAGGTTGCTATCGCCGGTGACGGCCAGGTAACCATGGGCGAACATGTGATTATGAAACATTCCGCTAAAAAAGTTCGTACACTGTATCACGGAAAAGTGGTAACCGGGTTTGCCGGTACCGTATCCGATGCTATTACACTGTTTGAAAAATTTGAAAACTATCTGGAATCCAATGGCGGCAATCTTACGAAAGCAGCTGTTGAAATGACAAAAGAGTGGCGGGCAGATAAAATGCTTCGCAATCTGGAAGCAATGCTGATTGTAGCGAATAAAGAAGAGATTCTGGTGTTATCCGGTACCGGTGAAGTAATTGCTCCGGATTTTGATACCGTGGCAATCGGTTCCGGCGGCTCTTATGCCTATGCCGCATCGCTGGCTTTAATGCAGAACACCGATTTAAGCGCTGCAGAAATTGCCCGTAAATCACTGGAAATCGCAAGCTCTATCTGTGTATATACCAACGGTAATATCACAGTGGAAGAAGTGAAATAGGAGGTACGCGATGGAAACCTATACACCACAGGAGATTGTAACCGAGTTAGATAAATATATTATCGGGCAGAACGATGCAAAGAAAAGCGTGGCCGTTGCACTGCGCAATCGCTATCGCAGAAGCCGCCTGCCAAAAGAGCAGCAGGAGGAAATCAGCCCGAAAAACATTATCATGATCGGGCCTACCGGCGTCGGTAAAACAGAAATTGCGCGTCGCCTGGCAAAACTGGTGCAGGCGCCATTCGTTAAAGTGGAAGCCACAAAATTTACTGAAGTGGGCTATGTGGGCCGTGATGTTGAGTCGATGATTCGTGACCTGCTGGAAGCGGCAATTCGCATGGTAAATGATATCAAAATGCAGGAAGTAGAAGGTCAGGCAGAAAAACTGGCCGAAGAACGCCTGCTGGATATTCTGGCTCCAATGCCGAAAAAGAAATCCCCGATGGCAAATCCGTTTGAGATGTTCTTTAACAACGGCAATCAGCCGGCAAATCAG
Organism: Peptococcaceae bacterium; assembly: GCA_017387265.1. Lineage (GTDB taxonomy): Bacteria > Bacillota > Peptococcia > Peptococcales > Peptococcaceae > UBA7185. Next base: position 1,568 of record JAFOFM010000092.1, read on the forward strand.
AACCATAATGTCAGTGATGCCGATATTCAGGCTGTAAAAGATAAACGTGAAATCTTAAAACAGAAGCTGCGCCGTCAGGAGCTGGAAGAAGATTATATTGATGTGGAAGTGGAAGATTCCAATGCTATGAACGATATGCTGGCAAGCATGGGCATGGATGATTCTAACGGAAACTTCGGCGATATGATGGGGAACTTCATGCCGAAGAAAACAAAAAAACGCAAAGTAACAGTCGAACAGGCCCGCAAAATTCTGGCACAGCAGGAAGCGGAAAAACTGGTTGACTTTGACGATGTGAAGCAGGAAGCCATTGCACTGGCAGAAAATCACGGCATTATCTTCCTGGATGAAATCGATAAAATTGCAGGAAAAGGCAGTCATGGTCCGGATGTTTCCCGCGAAGGGGTACAGCGCGATATTCTGCCAATCGTAGAAGGCAGTGTCGTAAAAACCAAATACGGCAATATTCGTACCGATCATATTCTGTTTATTGCGGCCGGTGCATTCCACGTAGCGAAGCCGACGGACTTAATTCCAGAACTGCAGGGGCGTTTCCCGGTACGTGTTTATCTGGAGAATCTTCGCAGAGAAGATCTGGAACGCATTTTACGGGAACCAGACAACTCGCTTTTAAAACAGTATGCACAGCTGTTAAAAACAGAGGATGTGGAATTAATCTTTACCGATGATGCCATTGCATCACTGGCGAAAATTGCCTGTGATTTAAACGAACAGACAGAAAATCTGGGTGCACGTCGTCTGCATACCATCATGGAAAAGCTGCTGGCAGATATTATGTTTGCAGCCAGCGACTATGCAGGAGAGCAGTTTATTGTAGACGAAGCCTATGTAAACGAACAGCTGCGCGATATGATTGTAGATCGCGATTTAAGTAATTTCATTCTGTAATACACTGAGCCATAGAATCTGACAGGAAAGGAAGATTGCATATGCCAATTACCAAAGCGGTTATTCCGGCTGCCGGTCTCGGCACCCGTTTTTTACCGGCAACCAAGGCGCAGCCAAAAGAAATGCTGCCGATCGTAGACAAGCCAACCATTCAGTATATCATTGAGGAGGCAGCTGCTTCCGGCATTACCGATATTCTGATTATCACCGGTCGTAACAAACGAGCAATTGAAGACCATTTTGACCGTTCCATCGAACTGGAAATGGAACTGGAACGCAAACACAAAGACAAACTGCTCAAAGAGATTAAAGATATCTCCAATATCGTGAATATCCAGTATATTCGTCAGCAGACACCGAAAGGCCTTGGCCATGCGGTGCTCTGTGCAAAAAACTTTGTCGGCAACGAACCGTTTGCGGTTCTGCTGGGTGATGACGTGGTGGATTCCAACGTTCCATGCCTGAAACAGCTGATGAATGTGTATGATCGTTATAACTCCTCCGTGCTGGGGGTTCAGCAGGTAAGCTGGAACGATGTAGACAAATACGGGATTGTATCCGGCGAAGTGATGGAAGACGGCATCCATAAAGTAAAAACGCTGTTTGAAAAACCGGATCGTGAAATTGCGCCATCCAATGTTGCAATTCTCGGCCGTTATATCATTACACCAGATATTTTTCCGATTCTGGAACATACCGAACCAGGGGCAGGGCTTGAAATTCAGCTGACCGATGCCTTAAAAGAACTGGCTCGCCACAAAGCGGTTTACGCATACGAATTTGCAGGCTGCCGCTACGATGTGGGGGATAAGCTGGGCTTTTTGAAAGCAACTGTAGAAATGGCGTTAAAACGTCCTGATTTACACGACGATTTTGCAGCATATCTGCGTTCCTTAAATGATGGCGGATTAGATGATCTGCACTGTTAAGTAAAAAAGCTTAAAATTCTTGCATTTTTCGAAAAAAAGATATTGTGTTTTCATCACTTATGTGCTAATATATTTAGCGGTGCAAATACACACGTCTGCTGATTCTGCAGGCAGAGCCGGAAACGGTTCCTGCAGGAGATGACGCCGGCGGAGGAATGCAACAATAAAAATCTAATTTATGAGAGGAGATGTTTAAAATGGCAGTAATCTCTATGAAACAGTTATTAGAGGCTGGTGTACATTTTGGTCATCAAACAAGACGCTGGAACCCTAAAATGGCTCCATACATTTTTGCAGAAAGAAACGGTATC
>JAFOFM010000093.1 GCA_017387265.1 Peptococcaceae bacterium
AATATACTGTTTTAGAAAAAGCAACAGCCCTGTATCAGTATTGTGTATACCTTTTCTTGCTCCTATAACCGCTCTTAACACAAAAAAACCGCTTCAGAAAGTTCTGAAACGGTTTACTTTTACAAAAATATATACAGAATTCACTTATCGCAGCAGAAACGCAATTAAAAACTGCACCAGAGGAATTGTCCCAAGGCACGCAATCGTACTTATAAAAACAGTTTCCGCCGCTACCCGCTCGTCGCCCCCGTAGGTACGCGCCATCATAGTGGTTGCAACCATAGGCGGCAGGCTTAAAATAGTAGCCAGCAGCAGGCTTGTCACATGATTAAAGAACAGCGATGCCACAAAATAGCCAATAACCGGTACAACGGTCATTTTCAATACAATCATAACATATACATATGGTTTTACCAGCATCTGCAGAATCGGCATAGTGGCCAGAAGTGCCCCCAGATACAATAAAGCCAGATATCGGCTGGAATCCCCCAGCCCTTTAATCGTAGTAAGAAGCGGTGTCGGAAGCTGAATATTAAAGTATAACAGCACCAGCGCAATGGTAATCCCGACAATCATCGGGTTTATAAAATTTTTCAGCATACTGGCACTGCCGCGTCTTTTTGCATGCCAGGTGCATAAAAACAGGCCGACTGTCCATAAAAGCAGCTGGTCAACTACAAAATAAATTAACAGACAGGCTGCTACCTGACTATTGCCCGGGAAAATGGATTCGATTAACGGCACGCCCATAAAACCAATATTACAGAACATTGCGGCAACAGCAAACATATCCTGCCCGCTGCGTCTCAGACCCGCTGCTCCTGCCATAGCATAACCTAACAGACACAGTATGGTATACATCAGAATAATGGCCAGTGCCCAGTTTCGATTCGCAAGAATATGCTGCACTGTAATACCGTTCCCGATAATCATATAAAAAATTAAACATGGCAGTAACAGATTGACAATCAGTTTTGAAAGACCGCTTAATACATCGCTTGTCATAACCTTTGCCTTTGCCATCACAAAGCCAATCAGCATAAGAAATGCAAATACCAGTACCTGATTGACCACTACATAAAACTGCTGACTCATATTGCTCCCTCCAGAGCGAAATAAAATTCGAAAAAAACTGCTGCTCGATCTGGAGCAGCAGTCATCTGTTATTCAACTTCTTTGGTTTCTTCTTTCTTTTCGTCGGTGTCACCATTCAGACCTTTTTTGAAACCGCTTACGCTTTCGCCTAAAGCTTTGCCTACGCCAGGCAGTTTACCAGGCCCGAAAATAACCAGAGCGATAATCAGAATTAACACTAAACTTGCAGGACCAATGTTAGCAATATAACCAAACATTTGAGAACCTCCTTTGCTTTCGTACAGTTCGTTGATAACTCTATCATATACTTTTTACCCGAAAAATACAAGAATAAAACAGCCTCAATGGAATGTATCAGAAAATTAAATCTGATACCCTTACGTCTTTTTCGTACTGTTAGCCTTTAATCCCAAGCGCTTCTTTTGCCAGTTTATCGGCCAGGTCATTATATTTATCACCCGAGTGGCCTTTTACTTTGTGAAATCTCACAGCCAGCCCCTGCGCCACAGCGCTTCGATAAAAATCCCGATACTGCTGCGTGCCTGCTTTTTTTGCCTGCCATTCACCAGTACACCAGCGGGCAATTCCTTCATAGTCATGATAAATATGCAGCACCTTTGCCCCTTCTTCTAATGCAAAAGCCATAGCCTTCTCTGCACCGCGGATTTCTCCAGCTACATTGCGCATCTCAGCCAGTTCCGAATCCGCATCACTCCCGGCAAACCGGTATTCTTTTCCGCCATAGAAAATCACAGCACCATAAGCAAACATACGCTTTTCCAGATGAAAACTGCCATCCACATAGGCCACCATTTCACCCTCTGGAATTGCATCCAGATTCAGAGCCGCATCTGTTTTCTCATCTGGCTTTCCTGCTGTTTTTGCATCGGCCGTGCCAGTGCCCCACAGATATTGCTGTGCTTCTGTTATTGTGGGAAAGCTTTTATAAATCGCGCCTGAATACCCCTGCACCTGCGCTTTGCAGTCATCCCATGTCATGAATATTCCTGTTTTTCGCCCCTGCTTTACTGCATAAAACTTCTGTGCCATGTATGTCACCTCAAATATGTTTTCCGCAAATATCCTCCAGACAGCACTTCTCACAATACGGCTTCGTTCGTGCTGTACAGACAGCTCGCCCATGTTCCACTAAACGATGACAGAAATCATTGCTTTCTTCCGGCGGAATCAGATCCCATAATAGCATTTCCACTTTTTTAGGCTCTTTGATACCGTCTACCAGTCCCATACGATTCACAAGACGAATACAATGCGTATCCGTTACAACAGCCGGCTGCCCGAACACATCGCCCATAATCAGATTGGCACTTTTACGTCCCACTCCCGGCAATTTTAATAATGCATTAAAATCATCCGGCACCTGACCGCCATACTCATTCCATAAAATCTTCATGCAGGCGCTGATATCTCTTGCCTTGCTTGGCCCCAGCCCGCATGGCCGCACAATCTCTTCGATAGCCTCCACTGGTGCCTCCGCCAGCGCCTCCTGCGTTGGATATTTTGCATATAAATCCTGCACTACCACATTCACTCGGGCATCGGTACACTGTGCTGCTAATCGTACACTCACAAGCAGTTTCCACGCCTGGTCATATTCCAGTGTGCAGTCCACATCAGGATAGGCTTCTTTTAAACGCTTTACAATTTCTAAAGCCAGTTCCTGCTTCTGTTTTTCTTTTTTCGTAATCCGTTTCTTTGCTGGTTTTTTTGCAGTATTTTTCTTATCGGCTTTCACTTTTGTTTCTGCCATATAATTCGCCT
>JAFOFM010000094.1 GCA_017387265.1 Peptococcaceae bacterium
CAGTATATGGAAATTGCTTCTGTAAGCAATGAAAAAAATTCCGGGGGTTATCGTATTTTTTTCATCTCGCATGGTATTTACGATGTTAACGGAGGCCATTTAATAAGCGGTATTAAACATAGCCGTCCGCGCGAAAACTGTGTGCAATATCCAGATAAGATAGTCCGCTATTTTGCAATTCGACATATCCGCTTGTGTGTATCCAGATACCCAGCACAGCAGAGAAAAGCAGCATACAGAGAATTATCAGAATCGGCTTTTTCGATGATTTCATGCCAACACCTCCGGAAATATATTGCAAATATTATATTGGTAAAAGCAGGAATTTTAGTGCATGCGTAGAAATGGTAATTTATGAGAGTAATCATACGGTAGGCGGTTCCTTCCCGCAAGGGGGTGATGTACTTATGACAGTTACGGAAGTACTTTTGTTACTGACGCTGATTGTTGAAGTCATCGCTTTGCTGCGTAAGTAGCAGAGGGTTCGGTTTTTCTTCGACTTACACAGTCAAACACACAAAAGAAAAACTAGCCGCTATACCTTCCCGGGTCACGGCTAGTCCACACAAATACGGGAGAAACCGTCATCAGGTGTGCTAGGAACACACCGTGGTTGCTCTCATTTCTTATTTTTTATTATAACACATGTAGAATATTCGTCAAGTGTATCTGGAATAAAATTACTATTTGAAATCTATAAAATAGATATACAAATACCAGTATTTATGTTATACTCATCCCAACTAGAAGAGGATCAGATATTCAAAGGAGATGCCGCATGAATAATAAAACGATGGGTGATAAAGCGGCAGAGGCTGCCGGGGGCTTTTTGAAATCAGTCGGAATTGCTATGCTTGTGCTATGGTTGCTTTTGTGTCTGGTGCTGTTTGCAGTATTGGGTCTTGGATTTAATCATTATCTGAACAGAGTGGAAAAAGAGAAAGTATCGTCGATTGTTTGCATGAATGTAAATAGTTGTTTTGATGTAAGAACAGATTAACTATTTTGAGGAGGTTGCTGTTATGAAAAACAAAAGAATGCATTTGTGTTTGTTGATTTGTTTGATGCTATGTATACTTACACTGGCTTCCTGTTCGCAAAAGGAACCTTTAAATGATGATACTGAACCATTGTCGATTGAAGATGTGTGGACTGATGAAGATAAATTCTCAATCTGGATTGATTCAGTGACAGAAACAACCGCGGATAACGTAGAAGGAAAGCGTCGCTATGATATCTCATTCTCTTATCAGAATATAAATCATCCAGGGTATAGAGAACACAGCAAAGTATTTGAAGGGGCAATGTGTGTATGTCCTGCTGTATTTGGGGAGGATGCACAAGGCGAAATGGTTCCGTCTTCGGTTTATTGCATAGCGGATAATGGTGGGTGGCTTACAACAGCTATCATTGATGGAAGCGAAGTTCCTGTAACGAAAGGGATAACCTCAACTGGGAATCATCTTATAGTAGAAGTGGACGAATCGGCAAAAGAATTAACAAACTTAGATATTGTGTTCTTTGTACCAACACCGGAAACGCAAAGTATCGAAAATGGCCCTCTGTATAGACGGTCGTTCCATTATCCATTATAAAAAATACAGCCAGCATCTGATAATTTCAGATGCTGCTTTTTTATTATGGATGTGCAATTCTGATGCAGCATGGTATAATAAAATATTGTGAGGTCTATTCCTCTGCAAAACGAATAACAGGGAAGTGAATATTTTGAATTATGGATATTTAGCGGCATTGGGTGCTTATGTCATCTGGGGGCTTTTGCCGATGTACTGGAAACTGCTGGACCACTTGTCGCCTATTTATATTTTAAGTGCGCGAATTGTGTTCTCGTTTTTCTTCTGTGTACTGCTGGTGGCGGTTATGCGATGCTGGCCGAAGATTCGGGCGGAACTGCGCCGCCCTGGGCGAATGCTGCGAATTCTGGCGGCCTCGCTTTTGATTACGGTAAACTGGGGCATCTATATTGCGGCGGTAAATTCGGGTCATGTAATCGATGTTAGTATGGGGTATTATTTAAATCCGCTGTTTGTAATTCTGCTCAGCACCTGCTTTTTTAGAGAGAAACTCTCCCGCATGGAATGGCTGGCAATCGGTCTTGCCGGCGCCGGGGTATTTCTGATGATTTTCCGGTTCGGGCAGATTCCGTGGATCAGCCTTATGTTAGGCACTACGTTTGCAGCTTATGGCGGTGTAAAAAAAGCACTGCATCTGGACGGGCTTACATCGCTTACGCTGGAAACCGCGTGTATTTTTCCGGTGTTTGCGGCGTCGCTGTTTTTTATGGAACATGCAGGACAGGGCGCGGCAGGCAGCAGTGCCGGTGTATGGATTCTGATTCTTTTCAGCGGTGTGGTAACTGCAACACCGTTATTGCTCTATGGACAGGCTGTAAAATGGATTCCGTTTTCCACGGTAGGCTTTTTTCAGTACATTGCACCGACCATTACACTGATTCTGGGTGTGCTCCTGTTTAATGAGCCGTTTACCATGGAGGACTTCACCGTATTTCTGTTTATCTGGCTAGCGCTGGCGGTATATCTGGGCAGCAGTCTGATGAATATCTGGAAAGGCCGGAAGCAGAACAAAGGTGGAAAAAATCTCGGATAGTGTTCAGATTTCGTGAAATATTTTGATTTCGGACTAAACAAGTGTATGGAATTATGGTATAATAATATAGTGCTTATTTTAAAATTATAACGCAGATTTGCGTAATGATTATCATAAAACAGGGGGAAATGCCAGTGAATGAACAGATGCTGAAAGAACAGGCAAAACAAATCAGAAGAGACATTGTTTCCATGGTTGGTGCGGCAAAATCCGGTCACCCAGGTGGTTCTCTGTCTGCGGCAGAAATTTTAACTTATCTGTATTTTGAAGAAATGAACGTGAATCCGGCTGAACCAAAATGGGAAGACCGTGACCGTTTCGTATTATCCAAAGGTCATGCAGCACCTGTGCTGTATGCAGCATTAGCACGCAAAGGCTTCTTCCCTGCGGAAGATTTAATGAGCCTGCGTAAAATCGGTTCCCATCTGCAGGGTCATCCAGACATGAAAAAAGTACCAGGTGTAGATATGTCCACCGGTTCTTTAGGGACTGGTTTCTCCGCTGCTACCGGTATCGCACTGGCTTGCCAGCTGGATAAAAAACCAAGCTATGTATATACCCTGCTGGGCGACGGCGAACTGCAGGAAGGCCAGGTATGGGAAGCAGCGATGTCTGCGGCTCACTACAAACTGGACAATCTGATTGCTTTCGTAGATAACAACGGCTTACAGATTGACGGCAACATTGACGATGTATTATCTCCAAATCCAATCGATGCAAAATTTGCGGCATTCGGCTGGCATGTACAGGTAATTGACGGTCATGACTTTGCTCAGATTGCCGATGCAGTCAAAGCGGCGAAAGCAGCAGCCGGCAAACCAAGTGTTATCGTAGCCAAAACCGTAAAAGGCAAAGGCGTATCTTATATGGAAAACCAGGCTGGCTGGCATGGCAGCGCACCAAACGCTGAACAGGTAGCACAGGCTATGGAAGAACTGAACTAGGGAGGAACAGAACAATGGCCAATATTGCAACACGTGACGCTTACGGCGAGGCATTAGCTGAACTGGGCGCAATCAATAATCAGGTTGTCGTACTGGACGCCGACCTGTCCAAATCTACAAAAACCAACGACTTCAAAAAAGTATATCCAGAACGTTTCTTTAACCTGGGTATCGCAGAACAGAATCTGTTAGGC
>JAFOFM010000095.1 GCA_017387265.1 Peptococcaceae bacterium
AAAACTGTTTGTGATTGCCGGTGTGTTAATCGGTCTGATAATCTGTGCGGCTGCATTTGGCTATATGGCGACGCAGCAGAGTGAAAAACCAGATAACACTGTAAGTCAGCAGACAGGAGCAAATAGTACAGAACCAGAGCTTCCTCCAGAGCCTTTGATTCCGGAAGTATCGGAAGAAAATCTTTGGATGACACGGCTGGTAAACAGCACCAGTCTGTTAGAGGACGGCTATGTGCCGGAACTGGTTGTGGTAAACAGTGCCGGGTATAAATTTGATGCACGTGCAGCAGAGGATTTAAATGCAATGATGCAGGCGGCACGGGATGCCGGTTTATCTCCAATGATCTGTTCGGCATATCGCAGCTGGGAACGGCAGAATACGCTGTTTGATAAACAGGTGGTAAAACAGCAGAATACAGGGCTTCCTTACGAAGAAGCTTACGAAAAAGCAAAAACTGTGGTGGCATTTCCGGGCACCAGTGAACATCAGACAGGGCTTGCAGCGGATATTGTAGCCAGCAGTCATCAGGTGCTAGATGATTCGCAGGAACAGACTGCAGAACAGCAGTGGCTGATGGAGCACTGCTGGGAGTATGGCTTTGTTCTTCGCTATCCAAAAGATAAAAGCGAGATTACCGGTATCATTTATGAGCCATGGCATTATCGGTATGTCGGGCATGAAGTGGCGCAGTATATTCACGAAAACGGTTTGTGTTTAGAAGAATATCATCAGCAGCTTGCCGAACAGAAAGCCCGCCTTGCGGCAGAAAGTACTGAACCCAAACAATATGAACAGGGATGATAGTCCCTGATTAAAAAAATACCTTCTTGCACAGAAGCCTGTGCAGAAGGTATTTTTCTGTTTACAAACAGGCGTTTTTTCGATAAAATTTAGATATCTGTATATATCTTTGTATATAATGGATGAATTTATACGTTCTTTGCGAGAAGCAAATATAAATATAAGGGGTTGAAAGAGTTTATGAGCATTTTGAAGTTAGAAACACCGCAGAAATCGCAGCAGGCTGTTGATGCGCTGTATCAGGTGCTGGAAAATCGTCTGGCATCCAATCCTGCAGGGATGTGCCCTGTGGATACATGCCTTGCGTTTGTGCGTCTGTGCCATAGCCAGAGCTGCGGGAAATGCGTACCATGCCGTGTAGGGTTGGGTCAGCTGGCGCAGTTAATGGAAGATGTGCTGGAAGGGACTGCAAAAGCAGAAACCCTGCCATTAATCGAAAAAACAGCAGAATCCATTTATTTAACTGCAGACTGTGCAATCGGTTATGAAGCTGCGCGTATTGTACTGAAAAGTGTAAAAGAATTCCGCGATGATTTTATCGCACACATTAAAGAAGGCAGATGTCTGGGCAATATGCGTGGTCCGATTCCATGTGTATCCTTCTGTCCTGCAAAAGTGGATATTCCAGGTTATGTGGCACTGGTTGCCGAAGGCCGTTATACCGATGCGGTACAGTTAATCCGTAAAGATAATCCATTCCCGACTGCCTGTGCATTCGTTTGTGAACATCCATGCGAAAACAACTGTCGTCGCAACATGGTGGACGATGCCATCAATATTCGTGCATTAAAACGCTATGCGGTTGACCATGCCGAACCAAAAGCAGCACCAGAGGCGCATCCTGCTACCGGTAAACAGATTGCGGTAATCGGGGGCGGCCCAAGCGGTATGACTGCAGCGTATTATTTACAGCTGATGGGTCATCAGGTAACCGTATATGAACGCTTAAATCAGTTAGGCGGTATGATTCGCTACGGTATTCCAAGCTATCGTTTACCACGTGAACGTCTGGATGATGATTTAAATCATATCTTATCCACAGGCGTGCAGGTAAAATACGGTGTGAATGTTGGTACTGATATCACTATGGATGAACTGCGCAAACAGTACGATGCTGTGTATCTGTCCATCGGGGCGCACACAGACAAAAAACTGAGAATTGAAAATGAAAATGCAGAAGGCGTTATGTCTGCTGTTGAAATGCTGCGTCGTATTGGCGAAAACAATCCGCCGGAATTTAAAGGCAAAAAAGTAGTTGTTGTAGGCGGCGGTAACGTAGCGATGGACGTAGCTCGTTCTTCTGTACGTCTGGGTGCTGAAAAAGTATATATCGCATACCGCAGAAGAAAGAAAGATATGACAGCGCTGCCGGATGAAGTAGAAGGCGCAATTGCAGAAGGCTGTGAAGTACTGGAAATGTACGCTCCGGACTCTGTAAAAGTAGACGAAAACAACCGCTGTGTTGCAATGAATCTGCGTCCGCAGATGGCTGGCGCCATTGACCGTTCCGGCAGACCATCTCCAGTGGATGCTCCGGCTCCGGTTTTAGAACTGGAATGTGATCTGGTAGTCGTTGCAATCGGTCAGAATATTCAGTATCAGGTATTTGCTGATGCTGGTATTCCATGCAGCAAATGGGGCACCATTGAAGCAGGGGATGATACTGTAATCCAGGAAGTGGATGGCGTATTCTCCGGCGGGGACTGTGTAACAGGGCCTGCAACTGTAATTCGTTCGATTGCAGCTGGTAAAGTAGCAGCGGTTAATATTGATGCATATTTAGGCTATCAGCATGAACTGGATTTTGGTGTTACCGTACCGGAACCAGAACTGATTGATCGCACCCCATGCGGCCGCTGCAATACAAAAGAACGGGAAGCGTGCGAACGCAAACAGGATTTTGAAATGATTGAATTCGGATTATCCGATGCAGAAGCAAAACAGGAAGCACTGCGCTGCCTGCGCTGCGATAAATATGGTCCAGGTTCGCTGAAAGGAGGTCGTGGCCAGTGGTAAACATTACAATTGATGGGAAACAGCTCGCAGTCGATGCGTCTAAAACCATTCTGCAGGCTGCAAGAGAGGCTGGTATTGCCATTCCGACCCTCTGCTATTTAGAAGGCATTAATGAAATCGGTGCATGCCGGTTATGTATCGTAGAAGTAGAAGGGATGAACCGTCTGGTTCCATCCTGTAATACAAAAGTGGAAGAAGGTATGGTGATTCGCACCAATACCGAAAAAATCCGCACAGCAAGAAAAATCAATACCGAGCTGCTGTTATCTCAGCACCAGTGCCAGTGTACCACCTGTGCACGAAGCGGCAACTGCGTGCTGCAGAAAATTGCTAATGATTTAGGTATTCTGGAAATCTCCTACGCGAAAAAAATCAAACACGTA
>JAFOFM010000096.1 GCA_017387265.1 Peptococcaceae bacterium
AAAAAAGTGCAAATCCTGCAACGGATTTGCACTTTTTTATTTATAAACTATTTTTACATCCCGAAGCCTGGGAATAATACCAGAGAGTATAACAGGCTCAGTACCATATACAGACCGCAGATAATGAAGAATGGAGGGAATACTTTTTTCATTACTTCACCTTCACGGCCGATTAAGCCTACTGTAATTGCAGCTGCTACGATATTGTTAGGGCAGATCAGGTTACCCAGTGCAGCACCGGCATTCTGACCAGCACATACAACGATTGGGTTTAAGCCCAGCTGTAACGCAGCTTCTACGTGCATAGGTGCGAACATAATGTTGGAACCTAAACCGGTACCGGTGATAAATGCACCTAAGCTACCGATTGCAACGGCAACTGGCGGATACAGATTCCCTGCTGCTGCTGCCGCAGTCTGTGCCATTACCATAATCATACCGGAGTTTTTCATCAGGTTACTTACTGCAATCAGAGTACACATGGTAATCAGTGCAGGCAGTACGCTTTTTGCTGCCGCAATAGCGCAGTTCACATATTCACGCAGAGAGGTTTTTAAAATCAGAGAACCGATATAGGAGCTGATCAGTACAACTACGCCAACCCATACTACATAACCGTATTTTGTCATGGTGCTCCAGTGGTTTGCAACTAATGTGTAACGAACCAGCGGCAGCATAACTGCCAGTACCAGATATGGGCCAAATGCCTGCAGAGCAGTATATTTTTTCAGAACATCACTGTGTTCCTGCGGAACACGATATAAATATTCTTCCGGAGTATTCAGTTTTACAACTTTCAGGAATGCAACAGACAGTACAATCCCTAATAAACCAGCGCCTAAGCTTACCAGTTCAGGACCAACATAGTTGGAGATAAAGAAGTCCAGGCCGCACAGTACCAGGCTGGCATAAATCAGGAATGGCCAGATGCCTTTAAAACCTTTTGGACCGAAACCAACCAGCAGTACCAGAGAAGGAACCAGAGCAACACCGAACATGTGGAAACGACCTACCATTGCAGAAGCCTGTGCAGCAGACATATAATCAGCAACACCGCCCAGACCCATGATAGTAGTTACACCTGCACCGCCCCAGGAAGCTGGAGTCGCATCGCCTAACAGCGCACAGGCTGCAGCAGTTACCGGATTAAAGCCCAGACCTACCAGGAATGGAGCTGCAATCGCAGCAGGGCTGCCTGCACCAGCTGCCCCTTCCAGGAAAATTGCAAACATAACCGCGATGATAATCAGCTGTGCACGACGGTCATCGGTAATTTCCGCCAGTACCGCTTTAACTTTTTCAATCGCACCGGTTTTGGTCATAACTTTCAGAATTGTGAACGCCGAGAAGATCAGCAGAATAATTTTAAGACCTTCCATAACACCCGATACAGTCTGTGCCACTACTAAATCGGCCCCTGCATTAAAACATACCATTGCAACAATCCAGGTATATACCATTGCAACAGGAGCTACCATCATTGCTGGTTTTTTCAGAAATGTCATCCCGATTAATATTAACAGAATCGGGCTGATTGCTAATAATACTGTCATTACAAAAATCCCCCAAACATTGTTCCATTATTTCTTAAATTAAGCTGATTTTAAAACGCTTTTTTTACATCGTCAGCAGTAATGCCTACCGGACAGCTGAATGCTTCCAGCGCATCCAGGCCAGCTTCCGCTTTCAGTTTTCCGTTTACGGCCTGAAGCCCGATATATTTCGCAGTCATCATGGTGTCGGTCCAGCCGTTCTGTTCCGCCAGTGCATTCAGGCTGTTAAAGCAGGCACCGCAATCGATACATTTTAACAGATTGCCGCAGCCTTTTTCCACCAGGGCGCGACGTCCGTTATCCAGCAGAATCAGATGTACTTCCAGCGGACCGTGTACCCCGTATGCCATCTGGAACTCGATATCGGCTGTACGGCTCTGCCCGGAAATCAGAGAATAATAGGTCGGGTTACGTTTCCCAAGACCGTAAATACCGGCAGTCTGAATACCGCGCAGTGTTTCTTCTGCCGATTCATAAAGACGGTCATACCCCGCCACTACAATATGTCGATATGGCAGATTGGATACGGTACGGCCATTGCCTTCGCTTTCGCCGATAACAATAGTACCGTTTTCTGCAATAATCCCCTGCACGTTGCTTACGCCGTAATCAGAAGATAATACATTTTCACGAATTTTTTTCTGAACTGCCTTGTTCAGTTCCTGCGGATTTTCAATGGCTTCGCCAACATAATCCTGCAGAGCTTTCATAATATCCGCCTGGCTTAAACCTTCCAGGTTGGATAACTGCGGATGTTTATTACCGGTTCGGCCAGTCTGTTTTACAACAATCTCGCCAACATCTGTTAACGCAACTTCTTTTCCGGCATCCTGCATCAGTTTATCAAACTCGATTTCATCCAGTTCCGGATTTGCAAAGCGTACCAGTTTCTGTTTATCTGCACATAATTCCAGAATCAGTTTCTGTGCAGCTTCCGCATCTGCAGCGTGATATACAATCGTGCCTTTGCCTTTCAGGGTTTCTTCTGCCTGGGCAAGGTACTGATCCAGATTTTCCACAACTTTGCCTCTTGCTTCACCGGTAGCCGAAATTACATCCCCGTATTCTTCCAGTAACGCCGCCCGTTTCACGGCAATTGTTTCTAACTGTTTCATTTGATTTTCCCTCCACGATATGCAGCTGCCAGAATCTGCGCTACATGCACAACATTCTGTTTTCCATCTGCGCGATTCACGCCGTCTTTCAGATGCATTACACAGCCCGGACAGCTTGCTACGATATAGTCAGCCTCTGTCGCCTGTGCTTTTTTGATTTTCGCATCGTTTACGCGTTTCGACAGTTCATAATAGAACAGACTGAAACTGCCGCCAAAGCCGCAGCAGCTTGCTGCATCTTCCATTTCTTTCAGTTCTACGCCGGCATCCTGCAGAAGTTTGCGAGGTTCTGCAGTTACTTTCAGCCCGCGTGCCATATGACAGGAATCATGGTAGGTAACGGTAACCGGTTCTTTCAGTTTTGGCATGGTTACCTGTAATACATTTACCAGATAATCGTTTAAATCAATTACTTTACTCTGAACCTTCTGATAAGCAGCCAGCAGTTTTGGATCATGCTCCTGTTTCAGCAGTTCTTCCCATTCCTGTTTTACGGTAGTTGCACAGGATGGGCAGGCAAATACGATGTGTTCGTATTCGTCGCTGGAGAACAGGCTGATATTGGTTTTTGCCAGTTTCAGAGCATCTTCGGTATCGCCGCTCATGATGGCAGGCAGACCGCAGCAGGCTTCTTTTTCATAGGTTACCATCTGAATATTGTTTGCAGCCAGAATATCATATACATCCATACCCAGCTGCGGTGTTGCGTAGTTTACCAGACATCCGGCAAAGAATGCTACTTTTGCAGCCGGTTTTGCCAGTGGAGATTTTTTCGCAATCTGTTCTGCAAAGGACTGGTGTGCCAGGCTTGGCAGCAGACGGTCACTTGGAATCCCCATTTTGCCTAAATTGATACGTGCAGTTGCACCGCCGGCTGTACGTTTCAGGCCAAGACCCTGTACATTGCGTGCCAGCTTCATCAGCGGAGCCAGTTTATTGCTGCCCAGTACTTTAAACACAGACTGTTTTGCAGTACCAAGACCATCTTCTTTTGCAACTTTGCTGCGCAGTTCGGAAATCATTTCCGGTGTATGCATACCAACCGCACATGCTTCTTCACAGCGTTTGCAGCCGATACAGAGCGACAGCCCTGCTTCCTGCGCTTTATCCAGGCCGTTGCCGTGGAATGCCGAGAATACAGCACCGCGACCGCCCAGATATTTATAACCGTAGTTCTGACCGATTTCTGCATAAACCGGACAGAAGTTCAGGCAGCTCCCGCAGTTGATGCAGTACAGAGCTTCACTGAAGCCTTCATTAATTGCTTTCTGACGCCCCTGTGTCAGGAATACCACATGCACTTCCTCAGGCCCCTGACCGGAACCTAAGAATGCCAGTTCATCATTATTATACTGGCTTACGCCGTCAATTACCGAAATATAAGTCCCGATATCCTGCCCTACCCCGTAGGCAGCTGCCGCTTTTACAACGGTCAGGCCGTCGGTCAGACGAGGAACGATTTTTTCTACCCCGGCAATGGCAATATGCACACGAGGGATACTGGTTACACAGCGAATATTCCCTTCGTTTTCCGTTAAAAAGATAGAGCCGGTTTCCGCATCGATAGCATTTGCACCGGAAATCCCTACATCAGCAGTGGTCAGATATTCACGCAGACTTTCTCTGGCTGCACGAACCAGTGTTTTTAAGTCACATTCCAGTTCACGGCCAACATTATCCGATAATAAGGTAGTAACATCTTCAATCGGGATGTGAATCGCCGGAGCCAGTGTGTGGGTCGATTTATCTTTCCCTTCCAGCTGTACCAGACGGTCACCCAGGTCAGTTTCAATTACTTTGGCACCTTTCTGAATCAGGTGATTGGTAATACCGATTTCTTTCCCTGCGTTGGTTTTGGATTTTACAACCAGGCTTTTGCCAACGACATTTTCAATATACGCTTTTGCTTCTTCTTCTGTTTTTGCAACAAATACCTGTACGCCTTTCGCCTCCAGAGATTTTGTTGCCTGTTCCAGAAGCTCATCCATATGATTAACCGAATATTCTTTTACAGCTCGTAACTGATGGGTCAGTTCCGGATAGCGTTTTACCATTCTCTGCATCCCCGGACGAATAAAACCGAACGCACGCTGGCGGCCTTTCCACGCTTCCCCGTCGTTCAGACCTTCTTCAATTTTTTTCGATAAATCTACACTCGCCACAATCTCATTCCTCTCTAAAACCCTGTATTATAACAAGAAACTATCAATATTTCTGTTATACTATAATTTTGTTCTAAATGATTATATCATTTTCATTCAGAAATTCAACCCCGCTTCCCCGTGTTTAAACAGGTTATATTGTATACATATAACTCGGTATATATCCAATTGTATATACACTATAATCTATTTTATATAGATTAGCTGTATTGTGATACATATATAAAAAAAGCAGTCTGAATAATTTCAGACTGCTTTTGAATCCAATTCTGTTTTTGTTATTCGTTTTTTGTTCATTTGTTGTCCGTTAGAAAATATTTTGCTGCAACGAAGCTGTGTTCTTTGTTTCATCCAGTACTATATCTCAATTCTGCGTCTGCTGATACGGTAACTTTTTGCGATTCAGCGTGGTTCGACAATGAGTTTGATGGCGGTGCGTTCTTCCTCTTCAATCATAATATCAGTAAATGCCGGAATACAGATTAAATCAATACCGCTGGGCGCTACAAATCCTCGTGCAATCGCCACTGCTTTCACTGCCTGATTCAGTGCACCTGCGCCGATGGCCTGCATTTCGGCCCCGCCCCGTTCCCGGATGACTCCGGCCAGTGCACCTGCCACAGAATTTGGATTCGATTTTGCTGAAACTTTTAATACTTCCATAAACGTTACCTCCTGAGTAATTGAAATACTAATATCTGGAATATTAATATATATTCAACAACTCAGAACATATTCCTGTTTCTGAAAGAAATTTTTTCCAGACTATTTCCAGTCTGCATTTTACTCTGCTGTTTCGCTGCGCGTTTATACCTGAATGGCCTGAATATTCTTTGCCAGCCCGGTTTTGTCATCCAGCTCAGCAATTACACCGCAAAGCCGCGCTTCGCCCTCTGCATGCTGAAACCGCACCGGTATCTGGGTTACAAACTGCTGCACCGAAAGTTCGGTTTTTACACCCAGTACCGAATGAATGGCACCCGTCATACCAACATCACTGATATAGGCCGTGCCTTTTGGCAATACACAGGCATCGGCTGTCTGCACATGGGTATGAGTACCCAGCACTGCACTGACGCGACCGTCCACATAATGAGCAAAGGCGATTTTTTCGGATGTCGCCTCTGCATGCAGGTCAATAAGAATATGACGCACGCCCTGCTGCTTCAGTTCAGCTAATACATCATCAATCATAGTAAATGGCGATGGCAGAGAGCTTACAAATACATTGCCCAGCAGATTTACCACTGCCACCTGTACACGGCCCATATCTACAATAGTATAGCCTCTGCCCGGTGTGCCTGCCGGATAATTCAGCGGCCGGATAATGGCATCCTCGCGGTCAATAAAATTATAAATTTCCTGATTGGCCCAGGCATGATTGCCCAGTGTTATTACATCGGCACCGGCAAAACGCAGATCCCGAAACTGTTTTTCGGTAATGCCGTTGCGCTCTGCAGCGTTTTCCCCGTTTACAACCACCAGATCGGCACCGTACTGCCGTTTTAAACGGCCCAGCTCCTGTGTGGCCTTTTCCATGCCGGATCTGCCGGTAATATCACCTACAAATAAAATTTTCAATGTCTGCTCCTCCTGTATTACCGGCCGTAACCTTTCATTTTTTCATATAACGCTGCACTGTCTGCCGCCGGAATCTCCTGCACCGTTCCAAGCTGTGCCGCCAGAATAGCCGCTCTGGCTCCGTCTTCTAAAATCTGTGCCAGCAGATATGCCCGCTCCATAGTGTCGGATACCGTTACCGCACCATGGTTTGCTAAAAGGCAGCCATTGGCATTCTGCAATGCCTCGGCTGTTTTATCGGCCAGTGCCTGACTCCCCGGCTGCTGATACGCAACAAGGGGAACCGCCCCGGGTGCAATCATACCCATCTCGCCGATTACCGGCCCCAGCTGCTTACCGCTGGATGCGTAAGCCGTGCAGTATGCCGAATGGGTGTGCATAATAGCATTGCAGTCCGGCCGCGCTTTATAAACAGCACAATGCATCGGCAGTTCCGAGGATGGCTTATATCGGTTTGCCACACCTTCCACCGCACTGCCGTCTAACTGCAGCAGACAGATATCCTCCGGCTGCATAGTATCGTATAATACCCCCGACGGCGTAATAGCCAGCAGATTATGCGCGCGATCCACAGCACTTACATTTCCAAAGCTGCCGCTGCTCAGGCCGTCTTTTGCCATATTTTTTGCAGCCTGCACCACCTGCATCTGCAGTGCCCGCCCATCGCAGTGCAGGGCTGGCTCGCCTTTTCGCAATGCTTCCAGGTTCTGCTGAAACGGCGGAAATGCCACGCCTTTTTCGGTAATAATAGCCGTAATATATGTTTCCGGTGTTACGTCAAATGCCGGGTTAAAAATATCTGCCGCATCCGGCACCGTCTGCCGGT
The DNA here is from genome assembly GCA_017387265.1 of Peptococcaceae bacterium. Classification (GTDB taxonomy): domain Bacteria; phylum Bacillota; class Peptococcia; order Peptococcales; family Peptococcaceae; genus UBA7185. Next base: position 7,238 of record JAFOFM010000096.1, read on the forward strand.
TATTAAACTGACGGATTTCTTCTTCTTTACGCTGTTCAATGGGAATCTGTGTGCCATCTGTAATAGCAAAATCCACAGTAGAAAGCGGTGCCGCCACATAAAACGGAATCCCGTGCTCTTTTGCCAGAATGGCTACCGTATAAGTGCCGATTTTATTGGCTGTATCCCCGTTGGATGCAATGCGGTCTGCCCCTACGATAACTGCCTGCACCTTTTTCTGCGCCATTACTACACCAGCCATATTGTCACAGATTGTTGTAACCGGAATCCCGCTCTGGCTCAGTTCCCACGCAGTGAGCCGCGCCCCCTGCAATAGTGGACGGGTTTCGTCCGAATACACCGCAATTTTATTCTGCCGTTCCTGCATGATATATGCCGGTGCCAGTGCTGTACCATACATACTGGTTGCCAGCGCTCCAGCGTTACAATGGGTGAGCATAGCCTCAAACCCCGGAATCTGCTCCAGTAAATCCGCACCGTATTCACCAATAGCGCGACAGGCTGCAATATCCTCTGCAAGCATAGTTTCGCATTCTTTTAAAAGCCCCTGTACCATTGCTGCAATGTCTGTTTCCGATTCCGCTAACTGCTCCGCAACCACACCCATACGGGTAACCGCCCAGTGCAGATTTACCGCCGTCGGGCGCGAACTGTCCAGATAAGCCCCGGTCTGTTTTACTTCTTCTATAAAATTGTCTCTGGTTAAAATGCCGGCCTCCAGTTTGCGAGCCGCACCCAGATACACACCAAACGCACCTGCAAGCCCGATAGCCGGTGC
>JAFOFM010000097.1 GCA_017387265.1 Peptococcaceae bacterium
CATGTTTTTTGTATTTTGTATCCCGTTTGTTGACGATTAATGAAAAATGCGATAAAATACAAGCTAGATATATAATCGTACTACTATGATATTCTGATACACGATGCAATCGAAAGTTGGAGATGCTTATGAAACAGGCAAAAATCACAGCGTATGCAAAAATCAATCTGGTGCTGGATGTTCTGCGCAAACGGGAGGATGGTTTCCACGAAGTGGCGATGGTCATGCAGGCTATCGATTTAGCGGATACCATTCATTTAAAAGAGGCGCAGAGAAACTGGCTTCATACCGATAATCGGCATATCCCGCCTAATATGAATAATCTGGCAATGAAGGCTGTTGTATTAATGCAGGAGCGCTTTCCACAGGTGAAACCGTTAGAGGTAACCCTGGAAAAACGCATTCCGGTAGCGGCTGGCCTTGCCGGCGGCAGCACCGACTGCGCAGCGGTAATGCTGGGTATCGATAAAATGTATAATCTGGGGCTTTCCCTTGGCGAATTAGAAGCATTGGGCGCGGAACTTGGCTCCGATATTCCGTTTTGTATGGGCGGGCCGACAGCGCTGGCAACAGGCCGCGGCGAACATATTGAAGCACTGCCGCACTGTCCGGCATTATATCTGGTACTGGTGAAGCCTTCCTTTGGAGTATCCACTCCCAAAGTATATGGCAACCTGCGTGTGGATGAGCGCAAAAATCATCCGGATGTACAGGCCTGTATCGACGCTCTGCACGAGCAGGATGCCGTGAAGGTAATCGATAGTATGGGCAATCTCTTAGAGCAGAGTACCTTTGAACTGCAGCCGGAAGTAAAAGCGCTGAAAGATGATATGATTTCAGCCGGATGCAGCCATGTGCTGATGAGCGGCAGCGGACCTACCGTGTTTGCAGCTTTTGCCGATGAAGCACAGGCGCAGGCGTATTATCAGAACATAAAGAACAAATATCCCGGTGCGATTTTTGCCCGCACTGTAAATCAGAACATGTTAGAAGAAAGGGTGGCACTTTTATGACACAAACCGAACGTAAATTATTACCGATTAAATTAGACGGCTACAAACCGCTGCGCGATGTGGTATTTGAAACAATGCGCGATGCGATTATCACACAGGTATTAAAACCGGGTGAACGCTTAATGGAAATCCAGCTGGCCGATGAAATGGGCGTAAGCCGTACACCGGTACGTGAAGCAATCCGTAAGCTGGAACTGGAAGGTCTGGTTGTTATGGTGCCTCGTAAAGGGGCTTACGTTGCAGGCGTGTCCATGAAAGACATCCACGAGGTCTACGAAGTGCGCTCTGCGCTGGAAATGCTGGCAGTAAGTCTGGCAGCGGAACGCATTACTGATGAAGAACTGGATGCTCTGGAACGTCAGGTTCTGAAAGAATCCGAAGCGGAAGATCAGGATGATGCCGACATCGACAGCATCATTTACATCGACAGCACATTCCACGATATTATTTACCAGGCAGCACACAATCAGCGTCTGGTACAGTTCGTAAATATTCTTCAGGAACAGCTGCAGCGTTTCCGTGCTGCTTCTCTGGCTCGTCCTGGTAGAAGCAAAACCGCTCTGGAAGAGCATAAAAAAATCGTAGAAGCACTGGCAGAACGCAATGGGGAACTGGCAGCCAAACTGGCTCGTGAACACATCGAAAATGCAGAAAATGCTATGATTGCAAGTATGGAAGAAACCGGCGAGCTGTTTGAACGCGGTTAATTCACAATAAATAAAAAATTTACAGGCGGGGCGACGCATATACTGATATATGGCGGACACCCGTCTGTTTTTTGCTGTAAATTCAGCATAAAATTTTAAAAAGTCCACCCAACAAAAACAATTGTGGACAATTATTTTTATATGGTAAACAATCTTCCAGTTATTGCCTTGAAAAACAGAATGTTTTATAGTATGATATGTGATATAGTCATAAAACAGTTTTATCGATTGGATTTCGTTATGACGAAATAAGAACTATGACAAAAGGGACGGTGGCCAATATGGTAATCACAGACGTAAGAATTCGGAAACTGCACTCCGAAGGACGCATGAAAGCAATTGTATCGATTACATTTGATGATGCTTTTGCCGTGCATGACATTAAAGTTGTAGAAGGCGACAAAGGGCTGTTTGTAGCAATGCCTAGCAAACGTATGCCAGATGGCGAGTAAAAAGATATCGCTCATCCTATTTCCAGCGGTGTAAGTGAAATGGTACAGAGCGCAGTACTGAAAGAATATGAAGCAGCGCTGGCTGCAGCAGAAGCAGAGGCTGAAGCGGAAGCAGATTATGAGGCTGCACCGGAAGAAGAATAAGCTGTGAATAAAACGGTGAACACAGGATCGGAAAAATGTGTTCATCGTTTTTTTTGCGTTTCGTGCTGTGATATTTTGTTATCGTTCTGTTATCTGCAGGCGCTGCATGGTATAATATAGCGAAGAAGTTTTTTGTTTACGGAGGAATAGATATGGAGTCCATGCAGGATATTTATAAACGCCGCTGGCTGATTTTTGCGGCGATTACGATGTGTACCTTTATCAGCTGTGTTGATGCCAGCAGTGTCAATGTAGCTTTGCCGGGGATGGCCGATGAGCTGGGTGTGACCATGGCCAGTATTGAATGGGTGGTAACGGCATATACCCTGGTGATTATCTGTCTGATTCTGGTGTTTGGCAAGCTGGGCGATACCATCGGCAAGGATAAGGTGTTTAAAGCCGGTATTTTAGGTTTTTTAGCCGGGGCGATTCTCTGCTTTGCAGCACAGAATTATGCGATGCTGATTATCGGCCGTGTAGTAGAAGGGATTGGTTCGGCTGCCACCATGGCTAACAGCCAGGGGCTGATTGTGCAGGTATTTCCGGCTCATGAGAGAGGCAAAGCACTAGGTTTATCGGGCAGTACGGTAGCACTGGGCACTATGGTGGGGCCGTCGCTGGGCGGTTTTATCGTATCTCTTTTAAACTGGAACTGGATTTTTGCTATGGATATTCCGGTTGCGCTGTTAAGCTTTGCTCTGTGCAGCAGGTTTCTGCCGAAATTCGATGATGCAAAACAGGATCATCGTGTGGATTTGGGTGGAGCATTATTATTCATGGTGCTGATTCTCTGTGTTTATACGGGTGTTAAATTGCTGCAGGCCGGCAGTGCCTATTATCTGTACTGTGTACTGCTTCTTGCAGTGGCCTTTGTGTTTAGCAGAGTGTTTGTTCGGTGGGAGAAAAAAAGCGACCATCCGTTATTAAATCTGGAAATGTTCCGCAATAAGCTGTTTGTGGTCAGCGTGTTCTGCGCTATGTTAATGTTTTTCTCGATGTCAGGGATTCTTTTTTTACAGTCCTTCTATCTGCAGAAAGTGCAGATGCTGGATGCAGCCCATACCGGTATGCTGATGATGGTTTCCTCGGTGACCATGTTTGTGGTGGCGCCATTCAGCGGCCAGCTTTCCGATAAAATCGGCTCCGAGTTAATCTGCTTTGTGGGGCTTTGTATTGCCACATCGGCATTGCTGATTCTGTCTACTCTGGGTGTGAATTCTTCCCTGATTGTTTATGTAGTGGGTGCCATTCTGCTTTCTATGGGCAATGCCATGTTTCAGTCGCCGAATACGTCGCTCATTATGTCAAACGTGGGGAAACATCAGACAGGGATTGCCGGCAGTATCAATGGTCTGGCACGAAATCTGGGCAATGTGTTCGGCATTTCGCTCTCCACTGTGTTTTTATATAACATCATGAGTGCTGAACTGGGATATCCGGTAATGAGCTTTTCGCCAGGCGAGGAGCAGGCTTTTGTTACCGGTATGCAGTGGGTATGCCGTTTTATGGCGTGTACCTGCTTTACCGGCGCCGTATTAACCGGTATCCGCTGGAGAAAACGTAAAAACAAGAAATAAGTAAAAAACAGACCGCATGGCTCAGGCTGTGCGGTTTTTTGTGTAAGGGATTGCGTTTACACGGCATTGTGCATATGATAGTGTTCTGTTATAATATTAAGTTAGAGGTAAATCGTTAAGTCAGTCATTCAGATGATAAAGGAGTTAAGAATATGAACTACATTGAAATAAAAATGGAAGTAAAAGACCGTGATGCAGTAGAAGCGTTATCCAATATGTTAGCGGAAATGGGTACCGGCGGGGTTATGATTGAAGACCCGCAGGCAATCAGCGACTATGCAAACAGCGGCCTCTGGGATGCCCATGAATTCAGCGAGGAACTGATGAGCCGCAAAGATGTAATCATCAAATCCTATCTGCCGGAAGATGAAAACATGCTGAA
>JAFOFM010000098.1 GCA_017387265.1 Peptococcaceae bacterium
AGGGGCTCCGGAAACCGATGAAGGTTACTGGTGCGTACCTCGTGTACTGGAATAAGGAGGGAAAGTATGAGTATTTATATGACAAAACAGGAAGCGGCTGCAGAAAAAGCGGTTGTTTTCGATGATATGTTCCTTACTACCGATATGCCTACCACCGCAGGCTCTAAAATGTTAGAAGGCTACAACAGCCTGTTTGAAGCAGAAGTATTAACACGCCTGAAAGCGGCTGGCTATGCGGTTGCCGGTAAAGTAAACGTCGGCGAATTTGGCGTGGACCTGCTGGGCGAAACCAGCTATTTCGGTGCTGAATATGAAAACGAAACATTAGTTTACCCTGCTGCTGCAGCTGTAAAAAGCGGTGACGCAAAAGCTGCTGTTGTAATGGATGTAAACGGTGCTCCAAGAAGAGGTGCGGCTCAGAATGCTCTGGTGGCTCTGAAACCAACCTACGGCCGTGTATCCCGTTATGGTACCATTCCGGTAGCATGTTCCGGCGAAACCGTAAGCGTGGTTGCAAACAATGCGGCAGACTGCCGTGCAGTATTTGCAGCTATGGCAGGCCATGATGCAAAAGATGGCACTGCACTGCCGGAAGCAATGGTAGAGGCAGGCAAAGCAGCTGTAACCAAGAAAAATAAAGTTGCGGTTGTAAGCTCTATGCTGAAAGGCGCAAACGAAGATGTTCAGGCTAAAATTGCAGCGGTTACTGAACAGCTCGCTAAAAACGGTGTAGAAGTTGTAACCGTAGATGCAGATACCGTTGCATATGCTGGTGCTGCATGGAATATTTTAATGTCTGCGGAACTGTGCAACAACGTATCCCGTTATGATGGTGTAAAATACGGCTACCGTACCAAAAACTACACCAGCATTGATGAACTGTATACCAATTCCCGTACAGAAGCATTTGGCGAATTCCTGAAATCCGCAATTCTGTTCGGTTCCGAAACCCTTTCTACCGAAAACTACAAAAAAGTTTACGACAAAGCACTGCGTGTAAGAAGAGTTATCAGTGAAACCATGAACGCTCTGCTGGCAGACTGCGATGCACTGGTGATGCCTGCTGCAGGTGTAATGGCGTATGACAAAGCTATGGTAGAAAATGATAAATATCTGCCTTATAAAGAAAACTTCTTTACTGCTCCTGCGTCTATTACAGGGCTTCCTGTTGTAGTAGCAGGCGGAGTTCAGCTTGTGGGGAAAGCTTTCTCCGAGGATGTACTCCTTGACCTGGCAGAACTTGTGTAAGGGAGGAAAAATAAGATGAAATACGAAACCGTCATTGGTCTGGAAGTTCACGTGGAACTGGCGACCGAATCCAAGATTTTCTGTTCCTGTTCGGCACATTCCTTCGGTGCTGACCCGAACTCCCATGTATGCCCTGCCTGCTGCGGGATGCCGGGTATGCTGCCGGTTGTAAACCGCCGTGTAGTAGATTTCGGTATGAAAGCAGGTCTGATGTTAAATTGTGATATCAACCGTGTAACCACTTTCGATAAAAAAAGCTATTACTATCCTGACCTGCCAGGTGCGTACCAGACCACTCAGTGGTTTGCTCCAGTAGCTGTAAACGGCCGTGTGGATATTGAAACATCCGCAGGCAAAAAAAGCGTTCGCATCAAACAGATTCACATGGAAGAAGACGCAGGGAAACTGGTTCATGATATCAGCGAAGGGACAACCCACGTTGACTTTAACCGTACCAGCGTTCCGCTGATCGAAATCGTAAGCCAGCCGGATCTCTCTAGCGCGGAAGAGGTAGAAGCATACCTGATTCGCCTGAGAACCTTACTGCGCTATGCAAAAGTAGCTGAATGCGAAATGGCACACGGCACCATGCGCTGCGACGTAAACCTGTCTGTAAGACCGGAAGGCAGCGATGTTCTGGGCGTTCGTACTGAAATGAAAAACATGAACTCCATCGAAGCAATCAAACGTGCAATTGCATACGAAACCGAACGTCACATCGATGCAATTGAAAACGGTACCGAAGTTCTGGTACAGGAAACACGCCGCTGGGACGATGCAAAAGGCAAAAGCTATGCAATGAGAAGCAAAGAAACCGCTGGTGACTACCGTTACTTCCCGGATCCAAACGTAATGCCTGTTGTAATTGATGACGAATGGTTCAATACTATTCAGGCGTCCGTTCCAGAGTTCCCTGAAGTAAAACGCGAAAAATACATTGCTCTGGGTCTGACTGAATATGATGCAGAACGTATCAGCGAAAGTATCATGCTTTGCGAATGTTTCGAAGAAGCAAGTGAAGCATGCGGCAATCCAAAAGAAGTTGTAAACTGGATTACTTCCGATGTAATGCGTATCTTAAACGCAAAACAGATGACCTACGAAATGCTGAATCTGGATAACAAAGCATTCGGCAAACTGATTTCCTTAACCGTAGATGGTAAAATCAGCCGTGCGAACAGCAAAAAAATCCTCAGCGCTATGTTTGATGACAGAACTATCGAACCAGAAGCATATGCAGAAGCAAATGACATGCTGATTGGTGAACAGAACGATGATATGATTCTGGACATCGTGAAAAAAGTAGTGGAATCTGATCCAAAATCCGTAAGCGACTTCAAAGGCGGGAAAGAAAAAGCCCTGATGGCGTTATTCGGTAAATGTATGAAAGAACTGAAAGGCAACTGTGACCCTCAGCAGTTAAAAGTAATCCTGCTGGAATGCGTAAACAACGCCTAAAACAGTAAAATAAACACACGGAAGAACAATGTGTGTAAAAAGGTGCCGGTTTTTGCCGGCACCTTTTTGTTTCAGCAAATAAATGTAAAAAAATTAAAGTTTTTTCCTGTTAATTGTAAGAAATAGCTTGCGTAAGAAGCGGTTTTATGGTAAAAATATAAGTGGATAATCTAGATTCTTTAACAAGGGGAGCAGAATTATGAAAAAAGTATACGAAGGTAAAACAAAAGACGTATTTGAACTGGAAAACGGCAATGTACTGCTGAAATTTAAAGACGACTGCACCGGTAAAGACGGCGTATTTGACCCAGGTGAAAACTCCGTTGGTTTAACCATCGAAGGGATTGGCCGTGCAAATCTGGAAACTTCCGTTCTGTACTTTGAACTGCTGAAAGAAGCAGGCATCAAAACACACTACGTAAGCGCAAATATCGAAGATGCTACTATGGAAGTACTGCCTGCAACTGTATTCGGTAAAGGTCTGGAAGTAATCTGCCGTTTAAGAGCAACCGGCAGCTTCATTCGTCGTTACGGCGCATACATTGCTGATGGCACTGTATTAGAAGGCGGCTACGTAGAAACCACTTTAAAAGATGATGCAAAAGGTGACCCTCTGGTAACATCCGAAGGCTTAGCAGCACTGGGCATCATGAGCCAGGAAATGTTCAACGACATGAAAGAACAGACTCTGAAAATCACCAACATCGTTGCAGCTGATTTAGCGAAAAAAGGTCTGGATCTGTACGATATCAAATTTGAATTTGGCTACAACAACGACGAAGTTATCCTGATTGACGAAATCGCAAGCGGTAACATGCGCGTTTACAAAGACGGCGTAATCGTTGACCCAATGGAATTAACCAAAATCATTCTGGGCAAATAATTCCTGTTTGGAACTGGTAAAAATCGAAATGCAAGGCACTATCTGCGGATGGTGCCTTTTCTTATATGGTTTATAACCGATGCGGAAAGGTGATAGAATACAATGGAGCAGCAGAATCCTCAAAAAGTAGAAAATATGAATGGCTGGCGGCTGTTTCAGGGCATTGAACAGAATAATCTGCCGGTTATGCTGGGCTGTCTGGGTTACCGGATGGAACGCTATAAAAAAGGCGATTTTATTTCGATGGAAGGGGAACATCTGGAGAACATCGGCCTTGTGGTAAAGGGCAGTGTCGATATGATAAAAGAGGATTTCTGGGGCAATAAAACCATTCTTATGCGTATGCGGCAGGGGAGTGTGTTTGGGGAAACCTTTATCTGCGGCACGGAAACGCTTGCGACGGTGAGTTTTTGTGCGGTATCCGATACCGAGGTGCTGTTTCTGCCCTTTCGGAGGGTTATGCACACCTGTACCAATGCCTGCGCCTTTCATCATAAATTAATAGAAAATATGGTACAGCTGATTGCCGATAAAAATCTGGAGCTGATGCGAAAAGTAGAGGTTGTCACCAAAAAAACGCTGCGGGAGAAAATTCTGGCCTATTTATCGCAACAGGCGCAGCTGGAGGGCGGCAGCTATTTTGAAATCCCTCTTGGGCGTATTGAGCTGGCAGAGTATCTGTGTGCCGATCGCAGTTCGTTAACCCGGGAGCTGAATGCCATGAAAGAAGAAGGCATACTGGATTACGACCGGAATATGTTCCGGCTTTTATAGAGTCTAAACAGCGGCATAACTAAAAAGTGACTGAGAATTACATGAAAATTTTTTGCAATCCGTGGCAATCCGAACCGATCAACCGGATCTGCCCCGTTCTTAACTGGCGTAACGCTTTTCGCCGCGTCGCACGATCTGCAAAGTAGGAAGCATTGACCTGCATCCAAATCCCATTGCGGTAGAATTCATCGAACACGCCCGGCCGTTGATAGGACTGATAACGTTCAA
>JAFOFM010000099.1 GCA_017387265.1 Peptococcaceae bacterium
AAAATCGGTAAAACTGTTGTTTGCGACGAAGAAGCGTAATAGAAAGTCGATATAAAAATCAGAGGCTGTCTGCGGAAATGCAGGCAGCTTTTCTTTTGCAATGCTTTGTAATTGTTGTCCGGGTGTGATATGATAAGAGTAACTTACGAATATGGAGGGATTCTTATGGCATTTGATGATTTCAAGAAAAAACTGACTGAGGCTGCTGATTTAGCGGTAGACAAGGCGAAAGATTTAGCGGAAACCGGAAAACAGAAGATGGATATTGCAGCGGAAGAAAAAGAGCTGCAGAACTTATATGCGCAGATCGGGAAATCCGTCTATCATCTGGAAAAGGACAATGCAGAAAGCATTTATGCGGCGGAATGTGCCAATATTGCGGAACGTCTGCAGAGAATTGATGAACTGAAAAAGAATCCGGAAGCGGAATAAAACGAAAATCCTTGACGGAATATGCTTTGTTATGCTAAAATAAACGATAGTCATGCTAGACGGGGAGGTAGCGGTGCCCTGTAACCTGCAATCCGCTATAGCAGGGTTGATGCCTGTTCGAGGGTTGGCTTTGTGAAGTCTGCCTCAGGTAAGTGGTGTTGACGGCTGGGTCCTGCGCAACGCGAACTTATGAACCGTGTCAGGTCCGGAAGGAAGCAGCACTAAGTAAGCACTTGCGTGTGCCGCGGGAGTGCCTGGTTCGAGCTAACTGCCTGGGTACCGTTCGGAAAGTCCAATTCAGAGACAGGTGCATGACTTTTATTTTTACAGCAAATGATAAAGGCTGTCGCTGGAAGAAATATTCTTCCTGCGGCAGCCTTTTTTGTATTTAACCAATATGGTTTTGCGATATATTATTTCTGGTTTTTCCGGTCGCGATGCTCCTGAAACGAAACAACTTTTCCACTGTGTTTGCCGCTGCTTTTGCCAGATGACTTTGCTGCAGCTTTTGATTCTTTGCGGGAAATCTGTTCCGGCGAATAGCCGCAGAAGTTCCATCTTGGTGTTTGTACACTGATTTCGTTCAGTGCAGCAGTTAACTTTAATGTAGTGTCATAATCCGGAATGTTCAGATAATGGGTTGATAAAAGCGTTATAACATCCGTAAGGGTAAGTCCGCTGCGGAGCCAGTATTCGATATTCTGCAGCATCAGCAGAGGATGTGCTTCCGGATTCAGATACGGATGGAAATCGGTAAGAAACTGCTGATACAGCTGTTCATTGGCGAGTCGGCGCTGGAAAATCAGAGCCTCCAGCTGATCGAGATCCGGCCAGAAAAAGTCGGTTCTGTTTTCCTGCAGCTGTTTTAATCGATGGATGATTTCTTTACAGGAAGGGTCATCTCCGGCAAGAGGGCTGGCCATGACATAACCATCACGGAATACATAATCATAACGTGCCGTCGCAGCACGTTCCAGTGTTCTGGTCAGTTCATCCGCCGATATCACCAGATGCATACTTTCGCTGATGATGCGGATAACACGCCGAATCGGGTACAGTCCGTACAGATACACTGCCGTATAGCAGAAAGTATGCAGCATATCAAAGTACTGAATGTCCATCATGAGTGTTTCGTCTTTCAGCAGCTTTTTATAAAGGCTGCGCAGCTCTACCGGTGCGGTCAGATACTGTCCGGTTTCGTCTACAAAAGCGAGACCGCACAGCAGAAGATATCCCCCGTGCAGCGTTACATCCTGCGAGAATAACGGCATATTAGCCTGTCTCAGAAAGTCCAGAATCTCTACTTCCGGAATCGTAAGAGACTTTAACTGTTCGGCAAGAAAGACTTCGTCGGTTAATGCTGTAAAAAGCAGATGTTCCATCTGTTCCCGGCTTAAAGCGGCTTCGTCTGAAAGTTTGTGAAACTGAATCAGGCTCTTTAAAGCCATGTCCGGCATATTAGCCAGACATTGTTCCAGTGTGCTGGACTGGGTGATGGCCTCTTCCGGCATACCGGACTGTACCAGATAATCAATCAGTTCCTGCAGTTCCGGATGCCCGTCCAGTTTTGTCAGTTCCTCCAGAGATTCTACGCCATCCAGTGCCGAGAGCAAATCCGTACTGGTCATGTTTTCGTAATCAAACTCATCGGCTAAAAAATATAATTCTGCGCGCAGAGCCTGTAAATCGTCCTCGACTTTCTGTTTTAGAAACGGAATACATCCCCGGGAACAGGCGCGATTGTCTCCCTGCCAGTCTTTTAACTGAAAAGCTGGTTCCGGAAGCAGAGATTTCATCGAATGCAGGGTAATGGAGATGCAATCTGACGGATGTGCACCGCGATAATAAAGAATTTCACTGTTTTTCTGAAACATAGCAGCCAGTTTAAAATTATCGCAGGGAAGCGAATGGGGTGCATCAGAAAAACTTTCGTTATCACCGACATAGCTGATTTTTGTCTGCCGGGCAGTAAATTCAAAAGCAGTGGTAAAAGGCCAACCGAAGCAGACACTGATTACCTGGTTGATATCATCCAGAAGAACCGAATCGGGAAGAATCACATCCCGATAAACCGGTGGAGTACAATCCGGAATCTGCAGCCGTACATGTAAATGTGTGATCATAAGCGAAATCTCTTACGCCTCGTAGCTGTTAAAGCTATGAATGGCATTCAGTTCTTTACGCACTTTTGTACGAGCTGTGCCGGACGGATAACCGACAGCCAGCATAATAAAAATACGGCGATCTTCTGGCACATGGAGCAGTTCTTTCATTTTTGCTTCATCGAAAGCGCCCATAATGCAGGTACTTAAGCCCAGTTCCGCAGCCTGCAGGCAGAAATGTTCGGTTGCACTGCCCAGGTCAAACTGTGCCCAGCGATTAGAGTCGACTTTGCCCTGAATTTTTGGCATTAATACAGCCTGTTCTTCGATAACTGCTACCAGAACCGGTGCGGTTTCGGCAAATTTATTGATGCCCAGCGGATTGTTGGAAACTGCAACGCCGGCCTGTTTCACCAGTTCTGCATCGTCGATTACGATGAATTTCCATGGCTGGGAGTTGCATGCCGATGGAGCCAGCTGCGCGGCCTGGATGCATTTTAATAAATCTTCGCGGCGGACTTCCTGTGCAGTAAATGCACGGTCGCTCTGGCGGGTTGTAGCTAAATCCATAAATGTCATGGTAAATCTCTCCTTTGAATTTGAATTTAGATAAAAAGAAAAACAGCCACCGCTTTGCGATGGCTGTCATGGATTAGTTATTTTTGCAAACCTGGTTACCAACTGTGCAGGATGTTTTGCAAGCAGACTGGCAGGATGTCTGGCATTCACCGCAGCCACCTTTTTTTACAGTACCCTGTAAGTTCTGTGCGCTGATTGTTTTGATATGAGCCATGATTTTCCCCTCCTTCATGATGTTGCCTCAATAAACGATAATTCATTATAGCATGGGATAGAATCATTCACAACATTTTTTTCCTGCATGAGCCGTGGGAAATTTTAAATGTTTCACGTGAAACATCCCGAAATGCCGGGAGGTTACTGACAAATGACATGAATTCATGGTAAAATTACATATTACGATGGAATGGAGGAAGCTTCATGTTACATATTGGATGTCATTTATCAGCCTCGAAAGGCTATCTGGCTATGGGAAAAGATGCCCTGAAAATCGGTGCGGATACGTTTCAGTTTTTTACCCGCAATCCGCGGGGCGGAAAAGCAAAAGATATCGATGAAGCGGATGTGGCTGCCTTTTTAAAGCTGGCCGGAGATAATCACTTTACGCATATTCTGGCACATGCGCCATACACCATGAATGCCTGTTCAAAAGATGCCGGGATTCGCGGATTCAGCAGGGAAATGATGGCGGATGATCTGCGGCGTATGGAATATCTGCCAGGCAATTTTTATAATTTTCATCCGGGAAGTCATGTAGGCCAGGGGATGGACACAGGCATTTCCCTGATTACGGAACAGCTCAATGCGGTGATGAAGCCGGAGCAGCGTACAACCATTCTGCTGGAAACCATGGCGGGCAAAGGCAGCGAAGTAGGCGGCCGTTTTGAAGAACTGCGGCGTATTATAGATGGCGTGCATCTGCACGAAAAAATGGGGGTATGTCTGGATACCTGCCATGTCTATGATGCCGGATATGATATTGTGCATAATCTGGATGGAGTTCTGGATGAATTTGACCATATAATCGGGCTGGAATGGCTTAAAGCAATTCATTTAAACGACAGCCTGAATCCAATGGCAAGCCATAAAGACCGTCATGCAAAAATCGGTGAGGGCTCACTTGGATTAGACGCAATCTGCCGGATTATTAATCATCCAAAACTGCAGCATCTGTTTTTTATTCTAGAGACTCCGCAGGAGGATTTAGCCGGTTATGGTGCAGAAATAGCACTTCTGCGCAGCTGTCATCAGGAGGGATAACCCGTGAATATTGGAAAGGCAATTCGTCTGGAACTAGAGGGGATGGCGGAGGATACATACCGCGCATTTTCTGCTGGTCTGATTCCGGGGGAAGAACATATACTGGGTGTTCGGCTTCCGAGACTGCGTGAAATTGCAAAACGAATCGTAAAAACAGATAGCTGGCAGGAATATCTGGCTTGTGAGCCGTATTATTTTGAGGAGATTATGCTGCAGGGGATGATTATCGGGGCAGCAAAACTTCCTGCTGAAGAACGGCTGGAATATGTGAGAGATTTTATCCCTGCTATTCGCAACTGGTCAGTGTGTGACAGTTTTGTGAGCGGACTGAAATTTGCCAGAAACAATCTGGAAGTAGTATGGCAGTTTATACAGCCGTATATAAAGAGTGGGGATGTATTTTCTGTCCGGTTTGCAGTTGTTATGATGATGAATTATTATCTGACGGATTCGTACATCGACCTTGTGCTGGAACAGTTAGACGGCATAAAACACGAAGCTTACTATGTGAAAATGGCTGTAGCGTGGGCGCTGGCAACGGCACTGGCAAAACAGCCGGAAAAAACATGGGCTTATTTGCAGAATCATCATCTGGATGAAGATACCTGGAGAAAGACTGTGCAGAAATGCATGGAGTCGTATCGGATTTCAGAGGAATATAAAACGATTTTGCGCCAGATGCGACGCGATCTGGCAAAACAGAAGCATGTGTAAATAAAGGAGTGGATGCTGTGCTGGATATCATACTGGCTGCTGTTTTATTTGTAATGGCCATTCTGGGATTTCGCAAAGGTTTTTTGAAAAGTTTAATCGGACTGTTTGGCAATCTGATAGCATTAGCACTCAGTTATGTGCTGGCAGCGCCGGTGACAGTGCGGCTGAATGAACAGTTTGGCACCGCAGAAAAATTTGCCGGCACCATTCGGGAACTGCTGCCGATGCCGGATCATTTTTCGATGGTGATGGCAAGTTTTGAAGGCATGGGACAGCTTTATACCTATCTGGATCAGTCATTTCTGCCTGAGTCTATGAAACAGAGTATTTTAGCTGCTGTACAGGAGCAGGTAAATGCGGTAGGTGCAGGGGTATATGCGACAATGGCTGATACCATTGCCATTACGGTAGCCACATCCATTCTGCAGGGGCTGGTGTTTATCGGCCTGTGGGCACTGTTTTGTGTACTGCTGTTTTTAGCAGGGCATATTTTAGGCGGTGTGGTGCATCTGGTGCCGGTAGTAGGTCTGATGGACCGGCTTGGCGGCATGGTTATATCGCTTGCATTTACAGTAATTACGATACTGATTTTATATAAAGGCATCAGTGTGCTTGGTCTGATGGAGGGGTCACTGTTTGCTGAATCGCAGATTTTTCATTTCTGCAGTGAGTTATTAAATCCGGATGTCACAGCTCCGGAACTGACAGGGGGAGTAAGCAATGCCTGATTATCGGGATTATGCACCGTGGCTGGAAGCGCGTTACGGGCAGAGAGTCTATAAAGTGCCGCTAAATATTCCGGGGGGGACCTGCCCGAACCGGGACGGCACCGTTGGAAAAGGCGGATGTATTTTCTGTGAATCATCCGGTTCCGGATTTCAGTGTCTGCCGGATACCATGACTATTCGGGAACAGTGGGCAGAAAATAAAGCCTTTTATGAACGTCGATTCCGTGCCCATAAATTTATCAGTTATTTACAGACCTATACCAATACTTATATGTCGCTGGAGCGCTTTAAAGAGGTGGTTTTAGCGGCTACGGAGGATGAGGATTTAGTCGGAGTGGCCATTTCTACACGACCGGATTGTGTCTGCGATGAATATCTGGAATTTCTGGCGGAATTAAAAGAAAGCAGGAATCTGGACGTTGATATTGAATTAGGATTACAGACGGTGAATTACCATAATCTGGTTGAAATAAACAGGGGACATACACTGGCTGAATATATCGATGCAGTGCTGCGAATCAAACGCTACGGGTTAAGTACTACCGCGCATGTTATTTTAAATCTGCCGGGTGACACTATGCTGGATGTCATTGAAACAGCAAAAATTGTATCAACGCTGGGTGTGGATTTTGTCAAACTGCATTCGCTTTATGTGGCAGGCGGTACTGAACTGGCTCGCCGTTATGAGGCTGGAGAGTTTACGATGATTACGCTTTCGGAATATGTGGAGCGTGTGGTAACCTTTTTAGAGTATTTAGACCCTGAGATTGTCATTCAGAGGCTGGTAGGGAAAGGTCCTCAGGATAATCTGCTGTTCTGTAACTGGGACACAAGCTGGTGGAAAATTAAAGACGCCATTGATGCAGAGTTTATAGCACGAAATTCAAAACAGGGAAGTAAGTTTGATTATCTGAATGGAAAAGCAATCAGATTAAAACAGAGCCGAACCGGAACAGAAAACCGGTAATCGCGGAAGATACAATCTGACATGCCACCGTTAGTTTTTCTACGAGGTGGTTTTATGGTTCCATTTAGAAGTAAAAAATATCAGCGGCAGCAGAAGCTGCACAGCCAGACCGATATCGGGCAGGTAGCCAGGCAATGGATTCTGCGTCGCGATCAGCTGCCGGAATACCGGTTTGCGCTGGAACTGATGAGTCAGGCTGACCGGGAAGAAATCTTCTGGCAGTACTGGGATGAGCTGGACAGCTTTGCCCAGCGGGATCTGGCCCGCGTGACGTTTCAGGAATATTGGTTTAAGCTGATTGCGGATTACAGCGATTTGAATCAGAGAGAAAAAGCGCAGGCACTGGAGGCCCTTGGATATATTCATAATGCCAATGTAGTCGATTTTCTGGTGCAGGAGATGCGCCGCGATAACGAAAGTCTGCGGCTGGCTGCAGCGGGGGCGCTGAAAAAACAGGACCCGGTTCTGGTAATCGAACCGATGCTGTGTGCACTTGCTGCGCCGGAACAGTATCTGGCTTCCCGCATTCATGATGTATTACAGGCACTGGGGCCGAAACTGGTGCCAATCATTCTGAAAAAAATTGACAAAGCCGATGTGAACGGTAAAATGGTAATGGTGCAGCTGCTTGGTTCTTTCGGGGACAGCAGTGTGGTTCCGGTATTAACCGAACTGTTAAATACCAGCCATTATCTGCTGAAAAAGATGACCGTAGAAGCACTCGGACAGATTCAGGGCGCTGAAGTATATCCGGTGCTGATACAGCTTTTGAAAGACGAAAACTGGCAGATTCGGCTGCTGGCGGCGGAAGCCATTGGCAGAAGCCGGTTTTATCAGGCTTGCCCGGCATTGCGGGAAGCTTTTTATCAGGAGTCGGATCATCTGGTAAAAGAGATTATGGAAGAGATTTTAAATGCACTGGATAACAGCAGCGAGACCGTCACGTATTTATGGAACCGGCGGAATCGCACAGCTTGTGCATCGGAGTAATTGTATAAAGTCAGGAAGGGGGATGGTTATAGTGCCGATGAAATTATATGTGGGTGATATCATCCAGACCCGGAAAGGGCATCCGTGTGGCGGTGACCAGTGGGAAATTATGCGTGTAGGTATGGATTTTCGTATTCGCTGCACGACTTGTGATCATCAGGTATGGATTCCCCGTGTAAAACTGGAGAAATCCATTAAAAAAGTTCTGGTGAGCCATGCGCCAGAACCAGAAACAAACGAATAATATGTCCGGCATGTAAAATCAGATCGGAATCGAAAACCGGCAGTGGCTGAAGTTCAGTCGCTGCCGGTTTTTTGTTTTTAGCAGATACTGATTATTTTTTCTAGACCATGTACATACTATAAAACAGAAAAATGGTCAGCCGATTATATTCGGTCTGATTGCGGGAGGTGCTGGAATGGATTTGATGATGGAGCTGGAGGATGCCAGATGGCAGTGGAAGAATATGCAGAATATCTACAACGAAGTAAGTGATCCGGCGTTAATTGACAGTGTGATTTATCAGGTGATGGCAGCAGAGCAGCGATATGAATATCTGTTGCGACTGGCTAAACGCGAATCTCTGACATGCGAAAATATTCCGGTCCGCTGACATAAACAAGCCCCGCATTGCATAGGATAAAGTAAAATTCATTGCCGGGGGGACGTGTTATGCCGCAAATTCAGATGGAGACAGTATTATTTGTATGTTTCGCTATCGCAGTTATTTTTCTGATTGCACGACTTGCAGTTTCACCAGCGCAGGTGATGCTGAAACTCTTATTGAATTCCGTCCTGGCTGTGGTACTTTTATGTGTTGTCGGCATTCTGGGAGAAACCTGGGGGATTCGTTTGCCAATCAACCCGATGACGATTCTGCTGATTGCCATTCTGGGGCTTCCGGGTCTTCTACTGGTATCGGTGCTGTATATGCTGATGATATGAAATATAAAAACAAAAAACAGAGAACTCCCCTGTTACCAGGTTTCGCCTTCCGCATCAGAATGGAGATTTTGCAGATTGTACAACGCGTGGCAAACAAAGTTTGACAAAGCGGTACAATCGAAAAAATGTCCAGGCAATATGCGGGAAAGGAACAGCGTGTAACAGGGGAGTTCTCTGTTTTTATTATATATTCAGACTTCCAGAAAATAAAAGGGGCTGCCGCACTAAGAGGATTGAGAGTGCGACAGCCCGGAGGAAAATGAGAGTTTCTAAATTAAAGTGCATTATTTACCGAAAATGCCTTTGATTTTGCTAAGCAGGCCTTTTTTCGGATTCAGCATTTCGTTGATTTCTTTTTTGAAAATAGATTCACTGATTGCGCCTGGCAGAGACTGCTGCATTTCGCCGTTCAGGAAGAATACAGACTGCGGAACGCCCATCAGATTTAAGGATTTGAAAGTAGCTAAACCATCTGGTGTTTTTACATCCATTGTATAGAAGTTTACCTGACCTTCAAACTGAGAAGCCATTTTTTCTGCGATTGGTGCCAGCTGTTTACATACGGAACAGGTTTCTTTGGAGAACACAACAATACAGGTTTCTTTGTTTTCTTTTGTAATCTGATCGAACTGTTCGCCAGTAATCTGAGGCAAATTCATCATACGTCTTCACTCCAATAACTTTATTATGATAGTTATATTGTACTTGATATCGACGTGATTTACAAATATCTTTTTTCGATTTTGAAAAATTTTTCGAATAAATTCGAGGATTGCGGATAACAGAGTTATAATCCACGATGTTATACACAGTACAAACCGCCAGTTCATGGGTTATGCACAGACTTATCCACATTATCCACAGATAAATAGTGGATATTCATCCACAAGGAAATAAGCGCTATTCAGCTGGAAAAGAAACCGTTGAGCGAAGCCGGTGCGGTATGCTAAAATAACAGCAAAGAAAATCTTATGTGTATGGAGGAGCCTATGCTGAAAACATATCGTACGGTAGAACAGTTCGGGCAGGATGAAATCATTATTGAAAAGTCCACTTTTATCGGCTATGCAAAACCAGTAACCAGTGAAGAAGAAGCACTGGCTTTTATACAGGAAATCAAAAAGAAACATCGGGATGCCACCCACAACGTTCCGGCTTATGTGCTGGGGGAACATAATGATATTCAGCGCTGCAATGATGATGGGGAACCGTCCGGCACAGCCGGGGTTCCGGTTCTGGAAGTATTAAAAAAAGAAGATGTGCGTGATGTTGCGGTAGTGGTAACCCGGTATTTCGGCGGTATCAAGCTGGGTACCGGCGGGCTGGTGCGTGCCTATACCAAAGGCGCAAAAATTGCGCTGGAGGCTGCCAGAATCATCACAAAGGTGTTATATCAGGTTGTGATTGTATCGGTGGATTATACCATGCTGGGCACACTGCAGAATCAGCTGCGCTTAAAACAGTATGATACGAAAGATATTGTGTATGATGAAATGGTGCATCTGCATGTGTGGGTAGAGCTGGAGGATGTAGCAGATTTTAAAGCGTTAATCGTTGAGTGGACCAATGCGCGTGCACTTATTGAAGATGGCGAAATCAGCTATAAAGTCATTGACTGATATTAAATTAATAATAAACGGAAACGAAAAGGGTATCCCTTCTAAATGAAGGAATACCCTTTGTTTTTTTATGTCATCCAGTATTCGTGCTTTTTACAGATTGCTGAAATCCAATGTGGCGAATAAATCGTCCAGCGTTTCAGCGCGGCGGATGCATTGTACAGAGCCGTCTGGTTTTAATAACAGTTCTGCGGAACGCAGTTTGCCGTTGTAGTTAAAGCCCATGGCATGGCCGTGTGCCCCGGCGTCGTGAATTACCAGAATATCTCCGTTTTCGATTTCCGGCAGTTCGCGATTTACAGCAAATTTGTCGCAGTTTTCGCAGAGGCTGCCTACTACGTCGTATACTTTATCGGCAGGTGCGTTTTCTTTGCCCATAACGGTGCAGTGATGATATGCGCCGTACATGCCAGGACGCATCAGATTTGCCATGGAGGCATCTACACCGATGTAATGTTTATAAGTATCTTTTTTATGGATGGCTTTTGTCACCAGATAACCAAATGGCCCGGTTACCATACGCCCGCATTCCAGACAGATTTTCAGAGGATCCAGACCGTTTGCCACGATGATGGCATCGTACTGAGCTTTGATTTCTTCGCCCAGCGCTTCTAAATTAACTGGTTCCTGCTCTTCACGGTAAGGAATCCCGATGCCGCCGCCAAAGTTTACAAAATCAAAGCGGATTCCCAGTTCTTTGTTTAAGTCCACAATTAAATCAAACATCATTTTTGCGGTTTCTACTAAGTATTCGCGGTTCAGTTCGTTGGATACAATCATGGTGTGAATCCCGAATTTTTTCGCACCTTTTTCTTTCATGATGCGATATGCTTCAAAAAGCTGATCACGGGTCAGGCCATATTTTGCTTCTTCCGGTGTACCGATGATTTCGTTGCCGCCGCGCAGAGGGCCTGGGTTATAGCGGAAACTGATGGTTTCCGGCAGTCCGATCTGGCTGTCGATAAATTCGATGTGGGTGATATCGTCCAGATTAAAGATGGCGCCCAGCTCTTTGGCTTTTACATATTCCTCGATTGGTGTTTCATTGGATGTAAACATGATATTTTCACCGGTGATGCCGGCTTTTTCACACAGAATTAATTCAGCCAGCGAGCTGCAGTCTCC
>JAFOFM010000100.1 GCA_017387265.1 Peptococcaceae bacterium
ATTCCCTCCATTCTTCATTATCTGCGGTCTGTATATGGTACTGAGCCTGTTATACTCTCTGGTATTATTCCCAGGCTTCGGGATGTAAAAATAGTTTATAAATAAAAAAGTGCAAATCCGTTGCAGGATTTGCACTTTTTTTGTGTCTGGTTACGAAGACGGCCCGGTTATTTTTGAAGTGACATGGGCTCCGCCGAAGACTTTAGAAGAACCGGTGATTGTGCCGCTGTATATAGATTAGATGATAGAACATCCGAAACAGCATCTGCTGTTTCGGATGTTTTTAATGTTTTTATATGTGGATGATTTATTATATAGCAGGCAAGCTACAAAAGAAGGTTGGGGGGAATAAAAAAACAGATGGAAAAACAGTTGTATCGTAAGCTAGTTTTTTTCTGTTATTTTGAAAAAAACCGTTATATAATGAATATAAAGAATTTTATCAAGGGGTGATTATATTATGGAAGGTTTTAAACAGGCAGAAGTAAAACGACAGGACAGTTTACTGACAATCAGCTGGGAAGGCGATAATTTAGGTACGGTAAAAATTTATCAGTCTGCAGATCCGGATGCGGCAGAAGCTGATGCAGTACTGATTGGAGAACGTGCAGAGGGGAATTTTGAGCTGGAGCTGTCTAGAGATGAACGCGTATATTTTATTCTGACAGCCGAAAACGGTGCGCGTATTCGTGTAGCTGAACGTGTTATGCAGATGGATAATCTGGTGAATTTCCGTGATCTGGGCGGCTATCTAACCGAAGATGGACGTCGTACAAAATGGGGAAAACTGCTGCGCTCTGCAGCCCATGACGGGATTACAGAACGGGATGTGGAATTTTTACGTAGTCTTGGTGTAAAGACAGTTGTGGATTATCGTACCAGTGTGGAAAGTGCAGACCATCCGGATGTGAAACTGGAAGGCGTGGCTTATCAGACATTATGTCCGTTTGAAGAAAGCAACGCGACCAATACTCTGGATACCAACCAGCATAGACAGATGCGCAGTGCGGAAGATGCCATCAAAATGCTGACAGGTATTAATCGTCAGCTGGCGGCCAGCCCTCACTGCAACAAAACCTATCGCGGCCTGATGCAGATTGCATTAGATACCGAACAGGTTCCAGTTGTACAGCACTGTACTTCCGGGAAAGACCGTGTAGGTGTTGGCTCTGCAACCATGTTGATGGCTCTTGGGGTACCGCGTGAAACCATCATGGCGGATTATCTGCTAAGCAATGAAAACCAGCTGTCAGCAAGTAAACTGGGTTCCGGCACTATGAGCGCCGGTCAGGAAATTACACCGGAAATGATGAAAATGTTTGCTGCATTAACAAAAGTGCATGCGGAATATCTGGAAGCATTTTTTGATGAAGTAGATACCAGATGGGGCGGAACAGAAGGTTATCTGAAAAATGCACTGGGTCTGACGGATGCAGAACTTGGAAAAATGAAAGATTTATATCTGGAACAGATGTAAAAACGTTTAAAAGTAAGATGCTGTTGTCGATTTAATCGAAACAGCATCTTTTATGTTATAAAAACAGGAATGATATAAAAAAACGGGGAATAAAAAGAAGAATGCAATTTAAATGAAGAATGCAATTTATACGATGAAACATGATAAGAGGTGGAATGAGAGATGCTGTTTGCATTGCTGATATTATTTCTGAATTTACTGATTCCAATCTGTATTGGGGTGTATGTGTACAGGGATGCCAGAGCCCGCGGGATGGAACCGGTTTTATGGACTTTGGCAGCAGTTCTGATACCAAGCTTTATCGGACTGATTATTTATCTGATTGCCCGCACAAAATATTCGGTGCTTCGCTGTGCAAGATGCGGTGCAGTAGTGGAGGAGGATTATTCGGTATGTCCGCAGTGCGGAATCAGTCTGCAGGCAAGCTGTCCATCCTGCGGCAGAACCGTGCAGCCGGAATGGAATGTCTGTGCACATTGTGGTGCAGCTCTGTCACAGTACCGGGAGAAAAACATTGTAGAACCGCCGGGGGTTGGAAAAACACTCTGGGTTGCGCTGGGGATTGTTGCTGTTCTGGTGCTGCTGCTGGTTTTTGTGCTGGCAAGCAATCTGGTTTGGTATGTAATTCCGCAGGGCATTAATGTAATGCATCATTTCATTTAATTAATAAATGCGTGATGGATAAATAGAAACAGGGTATGAATATTGTGATAAATTAAGCAGAAAAGGAGAAACTCTATGGCGATTATGAAAAATATTCCTATGGCAGAAGTGGTAAAACTGAAGGAACAGGTAGCATATCAGGACGGGCAGGTTGTAAGTAAAACACTGGTGCAGAATAGCGCGGTCAGTGTTACGCTGTTTTCTTTTGCAAAAGATGAGGAAATCAGTACCCACGAATCGAAAGGGGATGCGTTTGTAACCTGTCTGGATGGTGTGGGCCGCATTACGATTGATGGTGTGGATTATGAACTTCATGAAGGCGAATCGATTGTGATGCCGGCACAGCATCCGCATGCTGTATATGGCAAAGAGAATTTTAAAATGCTGCTGGTAGTTGTATTTTAAGCAGTGTCAGATATAAAAAGTAAAAGAAAATAAAAAGAGCTGTCCGAGGGTTGGAGCGGACAGCTTTTTTATATGCAGCATAAGCTTAATTACATAGCGTTAACCATTTTTGTTAAACGGGATTTTTTGTTAGCTGCGTTGTTTTTATGCAGCAGACCATTGGATGCTGCTTTGTCAATTGTTTTGATAGCAACTGCTAAAGCTGCTTTTGCTGCTTCAGCATCGTTTGCTGCTACAGCAGCTTCTACACCTTTAATGGTGGTTTTTACTTTAGACATAGCGCTTTTGTTTCTTAAAGTACGAACTTTAGCGATCTGGGCACGCTTAGCTGCAGATTTGATGTTAGCCAAGATTGTC
>JAFOFM010000101.1 GCA_017387265.1 Peptococcaceae bacterium
AACGGATCGATCTGTACTAATGGCTCAAAGCTGTCTGATGGAACTTATCGAAATGTACCATCAATTTATGACAACAAAAGAACAGCCATAAATTATATTTGTGAATTTGTGAAAACTTTTAATTGATTATCCGGAAAACCGTAGGTATAATATAACGTGGAAAAAAGACGAAGGGGATGCATGATTTGAAAGAGCTAAAAATCCCGGAAGCCACAGTCAGCAGATTATCCGTATATTCCAGATATTTGACAGGCGTTGAAGAACAGGGTATCGTAAACATTTCCTCCGGCGAAATTGCGGAAGGGGTAGGCGGTACACCGGCACAGGTGCGCAAAGATCTGGCCTATTTTGGTGAGTTCGGTACACGTGGTGTCGGATATAATGTAAAACAGCTGAATCAGGAAATCATGGGGATTCTTGGCCTGAAAAAAGGCTGGAACATGATTTTAATCGGTGCCGGGAACCTGGGATCGGCCCTGAGCCAGTATCGCGGTTTTCAGACACGTGGTTTTAATATCGTTGCTGTATTTGATAACGATATGAACAAGGTAGGGTTAAAACTGAACGGTTTGCCGATTTATGCGGTAAACCAGATGGCAGAGTTTATAGATAATAATGATATTTCCATCGGGATTATCACTGTGCCGTCTGAATATGCGCAGGATATCGCAGATATCTTAGTGGAAACAAAAAATATTAAAGGTATTTTAAACTTTGCTCCAGTGGTGCTGACCATTCCGGAGGAAATTGAAGTGCGCAATGTGGATCTGAGTGTGAATCTGGAAGTATTAAGTTATAATATTGAAAAGAAATAACAGGTTCACGAAAACTGCACAAAATTGAAAGACAGGATAAAGCGGCTCATTAGAGCCGCTTTGTTATAGTCACAGATAGAATAAAAAACGGTTGTTTTTTCTTGCAATCTATATGAAACATATGGTATAATAATATCCGGTCTAAGTATTGTATAGGTTCAAACCTGTCAGTACGTGGAAAGTCCCTGGCGTTGGTAGCGCTGGGGCTTTCTTTTTTTCTGCCTGTTTTCTGCACGTCTGGTACTTCTGAATGAAACTGCAGAAGAAGCCAATACTGAGAAATTTTTTGTGTTTTTTCGTGCAGGATTGCAGAATACGGCTTGTTTCAAATCATCAGGAATGTTATTATTAATTAGTATGGGAAAATAGACTTAATCGGAAGGGAAGGAGTCCTGCATGACATTGATTTTAGCATCTGCATCTCCACGCCGACGTGAATTGTTACGGCAGATTGGTGCAGAATTTGAAGTGGAAGTGAGCCATGCTCCAGAGATTATTGATGATAGCCTGAAGCCTGAAGATATGGTTCAGCAGCTGGCTTTACAAAAAGCTTCAGCGGTGGCATGCAGCCATACAGAAGGGCTTGTACTGGGTTCAGATACCATTGTAGTAAATCAGGGTATTATTCTGGGCAAGCCGGGTTCTTATGAGGAGGCAGCTTCTATGCTGCAAAGTCTTTCCGGGCGCTGGCATCAGGTTATGACTGCTGTAGCTCTGGTGGATGCATCCGGTAATAAAGAACCATGGGTTTCGGTAGAAATAACAAACGTAAAGTTCCGCGAACTTTCTGATGCAGATATTCAGGCATATCTGGCTACGAAAGAATCGATGGATAAAGCAGGAGCGTACGGCATCCAGGGATTTGGGGCGCTTCTTGTGGAAAAGATTGAAGGTTGTTATTTTAATGTTGTTGGATTACCCCTTCAGCGTGTTGCGGAAGGATTACGCAACTGGGGGATGAATCTATATGCATACGAAGGTTTACAAAATGAAAGAATATCCCGAGCAGGATCGTCCGAGAGAACGGATGGAAATGCTGGGGGCATCTCAGCTCTCTGATCGGGAACTGCTCGCCATTCTTCTGTCCACTGGAAGTAAAGATTACAGTGCTCTGGAGCTGGCAGATCAGGTTTTGCAAAAACAGCAGGGCCTGCAGAATCTACAGGATATTTCCTTAAATGAACTGATGCAGCAAAAAGGCATTGGTATCGCAAAGGCTGCAGCGATTTCGGCGGCGGTAGAACTGGGAAAGAGAATCTGGACGTCCGGGATGGAGTATCGTCCGGTGATTCACTGTTCGGAGGATGCGGCTAAACTGCTGATGGGAAGGTTTCGAGGACTGGATCGGGAACATTTTATGGTGGTGCTGTTAAATCAGAAACATGTCGTAATTACGACCGAGACGATTTCGATTGGCACTATTAATGGCGCCATGGTTCATCCAAGAGAAGTATTTAAACAGGCAATCAAACGAAGTGCAGCGGCCATGATACTGGTGCATAATCATCCAAGCGGAGTTTGTGAGCCAAGCGAGCAGGATCTGCTCGTAACAGAGCGTTTAAAAGAAGTTGGACAGATTATAGGAATTGACGTGATAGACCATATTATAATTGGAGAGGATACGTATTACAGCTTTTGTGAGAATCAGATATTCTGACAGGAGAGTATGGAAAGGGGCAGAAACGATGTCGAAAGAAATTGCAATTGATTTAGGGACTGCAAACAGTCTGGTATATGTACAGGGAAAAGGCATTGTCATCCGGGAACCTTCGGTGGTTGCCATTAAAAAAGATACAGGTAAGGTATTAGCAGTCGGAGATGAAGCAAAAAAAATGATTGGTCGTACACCGGGCAATATTGTAGCGGTGAAACCGTTGCAGGATGGTTTTATCGCAGATTTTGACGTGTGTGCTACTATGCTGAAATATTTCTTTGATAAAGCGGTTGGTCCAACCGGCTTTTTCTCCAAACCACGTATTATTATCTGTGTACCTGCAGGCACCACCTCTGTAGAAGAACGTGCAGTACGTGATGCAGCAATGCAGGCCGGTGCAAAAGAAGTTCATGTTATGGAGGAACCAATGGCCGCTGCAATCGGTGCAGGATTACCTGTTTCAGATCCTACCGGGAGCATGATTGTTGATATTGGCGGTGGCACCACAGACGTGGCGGTTATTTCTCTGGGTGGTGTTGTAACCAGCCAGTCCATTCGTATCGGCGGCGACAAAATGGATGATGCTATCGTAAACTTTGTACGTAAAAACTACAATCTGTTAATCGGGGAACGTACCGCGGAAGAAATTAAAAAAGCAATCGGGACTGTACACATTCTTCCGGAAAGTGAACATCTGACCTATATGGTAAATGGCCGTGATTTAGTAAGCGGTCTGCCTCGTCAGGTGGAAGTATCTGACCATGAAATTCATCTGGCATTCAGTGAAATCATTCAGAGTATCCTGGATGCAATCAAGTCTTGTCTGGAAAAAACTCCGCCAGAACTGGCCGGGGATATTATTCAGCGCGGGATTGTGCTGGCAGGCGGCGGTTCTCTGATTCGCGGCATGGATCAGCTGATTTCCGAAGAAACCGGTATGCCTGTAATTTATGCCGAAGATCCAATGACTAGTATTGTATTAGGTGCCGGGAAAGCATTAGAAAATATTGATTTACTTCGTAAAGTTGAGAATGGCCATAAACTGAGCCGTGCATAGGAGCTGCTGCTATGTTTAAGAAAACATGGATTCGCAATTTGCTGGTGATTACTGTTCTGCTGGGTATTTTTCTGGGGCTGGCAGTAAATACGGTTCAGCCAAGAGGAAATTTAAGTTTTCTGGAAAAGGGACTTCGTATTGCAGCCAGTCCGTTTCAGCATGGGTTCCGTGCTGTAGATGGAGCGGTCAGCGGATTCTTTACCTATTTTACGGATAAAGAGAAGCTGCAGCAGGAAAATGAAGAACTGAAACAGCAGCTGAGTCAGTTAAACAGTGAATTAACACAAATGAGCGAAATCAGTATGGAAAACATTCGGCTGCGTGAGCTGCTGAATTATAAAGAAGAAACCCGAGGTCAGTTTCAGCTGCAGCTGGCCGGGATTATTGCTGAAAATAATACGAATCTTCAGCATACCATTACTCTGGACCGGGGCAGTAATGATGGAATCCAGACTGGTATGACCGTATTGAATCATTCTGGTCTGATCGGACGTATCACAGCGGTGCTGCCGGAATCCAGTGAGGTTATGCTGCTTCCGGACAGAGAAAGTGCTGTCGGCGCCCGTGTATGGAGCACCAGAGAAGTAATTGGTGTCGTTGAGGGGGAAGGCAGTGTTTCTTCCACATTACAGATTATTCATTTGCCTCATGATGCCGATCTTTATGTAGGAGATATCCTCGTAACTTCCGGTTTAGATGAGGTATTCCCGGGCGGGATTCAGATTGGTGAAATTACAGCCATTGAATACAGTGCTAATGGATTAACAAAAACGGCTACTGTAAAGCCGTATGTGAATTTTAATCGTCTGGAAGAAGTGTTTATTCTGATGAACAGCAGAGGGGGGAACGCCTGATGCGTGTGCTGGTGCTCTTTTTAGTGGCATTTCTGGGCATCGTGCTGCGGGACACCGTATTTAACGGATTGTCGGTGGCAGGCGGGAAACCTGATTTTGTGCTGATTATGGTGGTATATTTTGCGATTTTCCGGGGCTCTGTGCAAGGCGGTTTTTTAGGTGTGGCACTGGGCTTACTGGAAGATCTGATGACCGGACGTTTTATTGGAATCAATGCAATCTGCAAAGGGCTGATTGGCTTTGCGGCCGGATATTCTGAACGCAATCTGCACAAAAATAATTTTGTTGTGCCGATGGTGGCTGTAATTGTTGCCACATTCGGCAATGCAGTGCTGTATTTTCTTTTCAGTGTACTGATTGGAGGAAATGTAGGGCTGAATACCATGCTGTTTTCCAGTATTCCGGATGCGGTTTACAATATGTGTTTTTCTCCGGTGTTTTACGCAGTGTTTTATCGTTTTTTTACGAATAAAACAAACAGCTGACGGGTTAGAATCCAGCAGGAGAAAACGGTCAGAAAGGAGCGACAGCAGTGCAGACGAAAGAAAAAAAGAATCTGGAAGATTTAACCCGTATTTATACAGTACTGGCCTTTTTGGTAATCGGGATATTAATTGCTCGTCTTGCCTGGCTGCAGCTGGTAGATACAGAAATTTACGCATCCAGGGCGGATGCACAGCGTAACCGTCTGATGACGATTACTGCAACACGCGGAGATATTATTACCAGTGATGAAAAGGTTCTGGTGACGGACAGACCAACCTATCAGCTGACTGTAGAATATCTTGCAATGCGTGTAGATGGTGAGTATGATGAGGCTTTGATCAGCCGTCTTGTAGGGATTGTGAAAGATCCGGAACTGACGGTGGAAAAAGTAAAAGAAATCTGTGATGCAAACAAAGGCTATTTATATAAGCCGGTTGTATTGAAAAAAAATCTGGATATGGCAACCGTAAGCCGTATTGAAGCAAATCGCAATAATCTTCCAGGTGTGAATGTGGAAGCTGTGCCGGAACGCACCTATTTATATGGTACACTGGCCAGTCATGTTCTGGGGTATATTGGTGAAATTAATCAGAATGAACTGGAACAGGCCACACTTGAGGCAGAAGAGGCTGGCGAAGAAACAATTTATAAAATGGGTGACTATATCGGAAAAGTAGGGCTCGAAAATTATTACGATGAAGTCTTACGAGGCACCGATGGCTATCGGCAGGTAGAAGTAAATGCTGCCGGAAGACCGGTATCGGATGTCAGTGTTGTAGAGCCGGAAGCCGGAAATACTCTGGTGCTGACAATTGATGCGGATTTACAGATGGCTCTGGAAAATGCCCTGGACAGCACCATCGCCAGTCTGCGAAGTCAGAGCAGATCGGATAAAGCCGGTGCCGGTGCCGGTGTACTGCTTAATGTAAAAACCGGTGAGGTTCTTGCGATGGCCAGTCGCCCCGAGGATAATGTCGGTCAGCAGAATCGTGCGATTCAGGGCCGTTATATTCCGGGTTCTACGTTTAAACCGGTTACTGCTATTGCAGCTTTGGAAAGCGGAGTTACAACCGATACAGAGACTATTTATAATCCGGGGCGTTACTGGATTGCACCATTTATTAAAACCACTGCGCCAATCGGGTATTATAATCTGTATAACGGGACGGCAAAATCGGATAACGTATATTTCCAGGAAATGGGACGAAGAGCAGGCATTGATAATATCGCAAAATATGGTAAAATGCTTGGTCTGGAAGGGCCAACCGGTATTGACCTTGCCTATGAAAGTACGGGCGAACGAGCAACGCAGGGGCTTCCAACGATAGAAAAAAGAAAGATGTATCAGGATATGGCAGCTGAAACATCAGATCTTTTATACGATAGAAGACTGGAAGTTCTGAAACAGGAAAAAGCAGAAGCGCTGGCAGGCGTAACCGATGAAAAAGAAAGAAAAAAACTGGAACGCAAATATAACAGCCAGATTGCTGTTGTAGAAAGTGAAAAACTGATTAACCACAAGTGGAGTTCGGAATGGCATGCAGCCGATACTTTTAACGTTGCAATCGGTCAGGGGCGTCAGAATTATACCCCATTACAGCTGGCTGTTTATGTATCGGCAATTGCAAATGGCGGTACGGTATATCAGCCGTATGTTGTTAAAGAGATTCGAAACAATGCCGGTGAGGTTGTACAGACCGCTGAACCTGTTGTACGGCAGACTGCAGATATCAGTGAGGACACATTAAATAAAGTGCGTGAAGCTATGTGCAGGGTAACGGCTAACGGCGGCGGTGCATATGGTCTGTTTTCCAGTTTCCCTGCCGATATTCAGGTTGCGGCAAAAACCGGTACAGCACAGCCTGGTGGGAAAGGCTACCGGGTTGGCAATAAAGAATACTATGATGGTTTGTTTATCTGTTTTGCACCGGCTGATGATCCGGAAGTGGCATTTGCCTGTGTAATGGAATACGGTTACAGTGGTTCCGGTTCAGCAGGGCGTGTGGCAAAAGCAGTGCTGGAGGAATATTTTCAGCTGAATAAACCTGTAACAGCACCACAAACTCAGCAGACACCATAAAAGATGAAACGGATCAAATCTCAAATGGTGAGGTGCTGAAGCATTCAAATAGAAGCAGATTATGCAAATATGGTCTGGAGAGAGTTATTATGGGAGAAGCAGTAAATTTTAAAGGAAATAAAGACGGGATTGTATTACTTCTTGATTTAAGTGTAGAGTTTGAGTCTTTATGTCAGATGATTGTGCAGAAATTATGGAACTCCAGAAGTTTTCTCGGGGAGCATACAGCACTGATTGTAAATTCCGGACAGACAGCTTTAGATTCTGGACAGCAGCTGGCATTAAAAGTTTTGCTCCAGTCTTTAGGACATGAGGTAAAATATTTTGTGCCTGAGATGGCTGTATCGAAACCTGAAGAACCTGCACATTCTGAAAAACAGGAAGCAGCTGTGTCAGAGAAACAGCAGGAGCCGAAAACAGAAAAAACAATAGAACTCCCGGCAGGTTTAGGAGATGCCATTCATTATCTGGCGGAAGGGGCTCTGGTTGTGCGCAAAAATGTACGTTCCGGGCAGAATATTTCCTATGACGGCACACTGATTGTTTTTGGTGATGTAAATGCCGGTGCAGAACTGGTTGCGACAGGTCATATTCTGGTGCTTGGTACGCTGCGCGGTGTTGCACATGCAGGCTGTCGGGGAAATAAACAGGCAATTGTATATGCAAACCATCTGAATTCACTGCAGCTGCGTATTGCGGATCTGATTGCACGTGCGCCGGATGGCGAAAGCAACGAGCGGCATGTGCCGGAGATTGCCAGAATCATTGATAATCAGCTGGTAATTGAAGAAGTATAGTAACACCTGCTGTAAATATACAGGCAGGATATCATAAGATAGAATCGAAGAATGGAGGCTTTCACATGGGTGAAGTAATTGTTGTAACATCTGGGAAAGGCGGCGTAGGTAAAACTACAACCGCTGCAAATATTGGGACAGGTTTAGCCGCACAGGGTAAAAAAGTTGTGCTGATGGATACCGATATCGGGCTGCGTAATCTGGATGTGGTTATGGGTCTGGAAAATCGTATTGTATATGATATCGTAGATATTGCCAATGGGCATTGCAAACTGAAACAGGGCATGATTAAAGATAAACGTTATCCGGATTTATATCTGATTCCAGCTGCACAGACAAAAGATAAAAATGCAGTGACAGAGGATCAGGTTCGTGCAATCTGCAATGAACTGAAACAGGAAGTCGATTATATTATCGTTGACTGTCCTGCAGGCATTGAGCAGGGTTTCAAAAATGCGATTGCAGGTGCAGATAAAGCAATCGTAGTAACCAATCCGGAAGTATCGGCTGTACGTGACGCAGACCGTATTATTGGCTTACTGGAAGCGAATGGCTTAGGCAATCCGCAGCTGGTATTAAATCGTGTGCGTCCAAATATGGTACGCCAGGGCGATATGATGAGTGTCGACGATATTCTGGAAATCCTGGCAATCAAACTGCTGGGTGTTATTCCGGATGATGACAACATTGTTATTTCCACAAACCGTGGGGAGCCTACAGTATTAGATCAGCAGTCCAGAGCAGGTCAGGCATATCGTAACATTGTAAAACGTATTCTGGGTGAAGATGTACCGCTGATGAATCTGGATGTTGAAGAAGGATTTTTTGCGAAACTGAAAAAACTGTTTAAAGGAAACTAGGAGGACGCAAGATGGCAAGCTTTTTACAACGACTGTTTGGCGGTGAAAAAGCCAGCAAAGAACTGGCAAAAGACCGCTTGAAACTTGTACTGATTCATGACCGGGCCAGCGTATCTCCTGCTATGATGGAAAATCTGCGTCGTGATCTGGTAGAAGTAATTTCTAAATATATGCCTTCTATGCAAATATTCGGTCATAAACTATTTAATTATATAGCAACCCTTTCATTTTCGCAAGTATTGATTTAAGGATATAACAC
>JAFOFM010000009.1 GCA_017387265.1 Peptococcaceae bacterium
TCAGATTTCGGCGTTCTTTCTGCTCGCCCAGCTTTTCGCCATATTCAATTGCCTGCCGGATGGCCTCCTCCAGCGTTAAGCCGTCCACCAGATTAGCCTTTATCAGCCCGATAAACCGGCTGTATTCGGTGAGGCTTTTACTTCGACGCACAATCTCCGCATTCACTTCATAGTTAATGTTGTATATATCTATCTTCAACTCCAGCTGTGGATTTTCCTGCTGGAAAATGAAAGAATCTGACAATTTCTGCTCCCCATATTCCGGATACAGTTCATTGCCGTTATATAGCACAATAAATCTTGGTACCGGTATTTTTACCCGTTTGCGTTTATATAATGGCTTCTGCTTTGTAATCTTTTCGTACACTCTGGCACTGTACAAAAATAATCGAAGCGCCATATTCTCATTAATGGTAGACTGGTGCTCGATTAACACTACAATCTGATTATCCAGCACAAAGGATAAATCGTTAATCTGGTTTTTATACAGTACATCGGTCAGTGTATTAATTTCCACCGGTGTATCCGGCGGATAATTGGTATCTGCCACAGCATTATAGACCTCTATCAGTCGTTCTGGATTACTCAGATACAGAGAAAACACACTGTCCTTGTACTCTCGGTTTGCACTCACCTGATATTCCTCCATATATTTAAGTTTATATCCGGATATATGGTACAGGATTCTCCATTCCAGAGGAAATTCCTTCCTTCTATTTGGAAATAATCTTATTATTCTGGAAATATTTTTATGTATAAAACTAAAAAAGCTCTGTCCACTCCCGTTGTATTCCAACAGAACTGGACAGAGCTTTGCAGCTTCTAAAGTTTGGCGCAAAAAAAACGCACCCATAGGAGGTGCGTCACGACAGAAAAAGACGGGACTCGAACCCATACCTCAGGCGCCACAACCTGTGTGATTCCATTTCACCACAGTTTCTCTTCGGATTAGTTTTATTATAGCAACTATTCTGTAGTTGGGCAAGCATTTTTAAAAAAATTTTCAGCTTTCGCTCACATTTTTTTATGTAAAAGCAAACAATTTTGCACCTCCTGTATCTTTTTTTGACTCCAAAAATCTCATAACTGATAAATTTTTATTTTTCGTTCACTTTCGTGCATTTTTCAATTGAATGTTTACGCAAAATTTCTTATAATAAGATGTTGCGGTTATACATGCAACGAAACTAACTAAAAAAATCATTACCATTTATAAAAAGAAGTCTATCAAAAAAGAAAGCGAAGGTTTTTACTATGAAATTAGGTATCGTCGGTTTACCAAACGTAGGGAAAAGTACACTGTTCAATGCACTGACCAAAGCTGGCGCAGAATCTGCCAACTACCCATTCTGTACCATCGACCCGAATGTGGGCGTTGTAACAGTTCCAGATGCTCGTTTAGCATGGCTGAAAGATTTATATAACTCGGAAAGAATTCTTCCTGCTATTATCGAATTCGTAGATATCGCCGGTTTAGTACGCGGTGCAAGCAAAGGGGAAGGCTTAGGCAACCAGTTCTTATCTCATATCCGTGAAGTAGATGCTATCGTGCATGTAGTTCGCTGCTTTGAAGATACCAATGTTGTTCACGTAGAAGGTTCTGTTGATCCAATCCGTGACATCGAAACCATCAATTTAGAGTTAATCTTCTCTGACCTGGATGTTCTGGAACGTCGTTTACAGAAAGCACAGAAAGGCCAGAAAAGCGGCGATAAAGCATTAATCGCAGAAGCAAAACTGCTGGAACGTCTGAAAGTACATCTGGAAGACGGTCAGGTTGCTCGTCGTTTTGAACCGGAAAATGATGAAGAAGCGGCTATCTTAAAAGATATGAACCTGCTGACCTACAAAAAAGTAATTTACGCAACCAACGTAAAAGAAGATGATCTGGCTACCGGCAACGAATTTGTAGAACGTGTACAGGCTTTCGCTGCGGAAGAAGACAGTGAAGCGTTTATCGTATGTGCACAGATTGAACAGGAAATTGCAGAGCTGGATGACGAAGAAAAACTGATGTTCTTGGAAGATCTGGGCATCAGCCAGTCCGGTCTGGACCGTCTGATTGCTGCAAGCTACAAACTGCTGGGCTTAATCAGCTATATTACTGCCGGCCAGAAAGAAATCCGCGCATGGACCATCGTAAACGGCACCAAAGCACCTGGTGCAGCTGGTAAAATTCACTCCGACTTCGAACGCGGCTTTATCCGCGCTGAAGTAGTGGCATACAACGATCTGTATGCAGCCGGCAGCTACACTGCAGCAAAAGAAAAAGGTCTGGTT
Source organism: Peptococcaceae bacterium (assembly GCA_017387265.1). Taxonomy (GTDB): domain Bacteria; phylum Bacillota; class Peptococcia; order Peptococcales; family Peptococcaceae; genus UBA7185. The sequence goes on from JAFOFM010000009.1 coordinate 2,281, forward strand.
CGTGTAGAAGGGAAAGATTACGTGGTAAAAGACGGCGATATTATGCTGTTCCGTTTCAACGTATAAGGTGTATACGCTGTTTTTGCACGCCCTATGCTAGTTTTTTAAGTTAGGTTTGGAGTTGTTTTGATTATAGAGAGTTGGCGCAAGACAGCTCTCTTTTTTTCTTGCAGACATCTATTTTGTGAGGTTTCTATTAAGATTTGTAATCGAATATTGCAAAGAATTTATTCTTTGTTGTATAATTTTTATGGCAGTGATTCTCACTGTTTCATAAATGTCTTGCATTATTTCGGAAAGGAATTGATTCTGTGAAATTCACAAAACAGTTCGATCCAAATCTTCTGGATCAATGGACGCATAAAGTTCGAATGCTTCTTTATTATGTAGTGGTATTTGTATTTCTGGAGTTTGCATTACA
>JAFOFM010000102.1 GCA_017387265.1 Peptococcaceae bacterium
ATGCACAAATAGCCGAGCGCAATGGACATATCTATCTGAAGAAAGCGGTGGATACGCATAAGGACCAAACATATTTCCTTTGGATGCTCACTGAGGATAATCTGAGTCCTGAGCGAAGGCTGGGTAATATATAATTTTTTCGATGCTTTAGACATCGATTTGCAGTGTGCAATTTCTACAACGTATTGAAAATGTTCCAGACGCATAGGGTTCCTCCTGTTCTGAAAAAGAAACATGCAGCATTATATAGACTATTCACTGAAAAATTCGATTATTCTTATTATAAGGAACAGTGATAAAAATTACAATCCGTAAAATACTAGAAACCGGTGTTATGCGTTTGGTTATGTTATTGATAAACGCAATAGGGGGGTATAAAGATTCAGAAATTGGCAAAATAAACGCCTGTCATTATAATTATACTTAAGAACAGTAAAATTTATGAGTGAACTGTTCCTGAAAACAATTGCGAGTATGAAACAAAACAAATACGATTTTATTCAAAAAGGAGAGCGTGTGTTATGGAAACAATCACTTACGAAAGAATCCCACACATTATTGAACGTCAGTATGCTGCGGAACAGCTGTTTTTAGCTGAATTTGCAGAAGGTAACTATACTCTGGCTAATCCACTGGTAAAATTAAATCCATACGAATTCTGTCCGCTGACAGCTGTGGTAATGTTTGAAACCCCTGCTGCAAGCGAAGCAACTATCACTGTATTAGGGAAAGAAGTAGAAGGCAACATCACTCACAGATTCCCTGCAGCAAAAAAACACATTCTGCCAATCTACGGTTTATATGCTGATTACGAAAACACTGTAGAAATCGTTCTGGGCAACGGCGAAAAAGCAAGCATCAAAATTCAGACCGAACCGCTGATGGCTGGTGTACCTCTGGCAACAAAAATGGAAACCACCAAAGAATATATGGGTGACAACCTGATTTTCCTGACTGCAGCAATGCGTTCCTTCCCTGTTGGCTATGACTACAAAGGCGATCTGCGCTGGTATGCAAGCGTAAACTTTGCATTTGACTGCAAACGCATGCCAAACGGTCACATTTTAATCGGTACCGAACGTCTGGTAAAAATGCCATACTTCACAACCGGTATCTACGAAATGGCATTCAGCGGTAAAGTATTCAAAGAATACGCAAACCCAATCGGCGGTTATCACCATGACCAGTTTGTAATGGAAGACGGCAACATCTTAATGCTGTGCTTCGATATGTTCTCCGGCACTGTAGAAGACGTTTGTGTACTGTTAGACAAAGACACAGGCGAAGTACTGCGCAAATGGGACTACAAAGATGTACTGCCTCAGTATCCTGTTGCAGGTTCCGGCAGCCAGGACGAACACGACTGGTTCCATAACAATGCTGTATGGTACGACAAAAAAACAAACAGCCTGACCTTATCCGGTCGTCATCAGGACGCAGTTATCAACCTGGACTATGAACTGGATGAAAACGGAAAATGCAAACTGAACTGGATTATCGGCGACCCAGAAGGCTGGCCGGAAGATATGCAGAAATATTTCTTCAAACCAGTTGGTGATTTAGCAAACTTTGACTGGCAGTATGAACAGCACGCATGTGTAGTTCTGCCAGATGGCGATATCATGCTGTTTGACAACGGTCACTTCAGAAGCAAAGTAAAAGAACGTTATGTTGCTGCAAAAGACAACTTCTCCCGTGGTGTTCGCTACAGAATCGACACTGAAAAAATGGAAATCGAACAGGTATGGCAGTATGGTAAAGAAAGAGGCGCAGACTTCTTCTCCCCATATATCTGTAACGTAGAATACTACAACGAAGGTCACTACATGGTTCACTCCGGCGGTATCGGTTACGAAGACGGCAAACCATGCGAAGGTATGGCTGTAATGCTGTCTATGAACCCTGGCGATCACGTTTATACATTCAACTCCATCACATGTGAATTAGTAAACGATGAAGTTGTTATGGAACTGCATGTTCCTGCAAACTGCTACCGTGCAGAAAAACTGCCTCTGTATTATGCAGGCGAAACCATCGAACTGGGCAAAGGCCAGTATCTGGGCGGCCTGATTCAGACCAAAGCAACAAAAATGAAAGTAAGAGCAGAAGAAACCGGTACCTTACTGCCAGCTGAATTCAAAGCAAAAATCGTAGAAGAAGATGACAGATTCCTGGTAAACGGCTTCTTTGAAGAAAACTCCATCGCACAGGTACTGTTAGTAAAAGGCGAAGAAACTGTTCGTTATGCAATCAACACCGCACCAATGAACTTCCTGGCAATGTGCGTAGGTACATTCCAGAAAGCAGACAGCCGTGAAGTAGATACCTTCATCAACAAAACCGGTCTGTCCGGCGACTACCAGGTAAAAGTTCTGGTACAGGAAGGCGAAGATGCATACAAAATCTACGAAACTGGCGTAACCGTTTCCTGCTAAGTTATCAAATAACTCAGCAATAGCTGAGTGCAATAGTGAAATCTCGTTGCAAGGCCCGTAACGAATTCAGAATTAATGAAACACAGACAAGGCTCATACAGAATGCAGTCTTGTCTGTGTTTTGTTATTGCTACATAGATATATGCTGCTGTCTGGAATTTCTTTTTGGAATGCGTTATAATACTTCTTTGGAAATGATTTTTGCTTAGTGAGACAAGGGGTGTACATAATTTAATGAGTGTAAAGGAAAATGTAGAGAAACAGAAATATCTGGGGAAAAACGGGCTGATTCTGTTCATCGCCATGATGAATATGTTTATTCCGTTATCGACTGATTTGTATATGCCGGCGCTGCCGAGTATGAGTGAGGTATGGGGTGTACCAAGCAGCCTGACCAACCTGACTCTGGTTGCGTTTTTCTTCTTTTATGCAGTCGGGACTTTATTCTGGGGGCCGATGAGTGACAAATACGGCCGTAAAAAAATTCTGCAGACCGGCGCTGCTATTTATACTGTAGCGAGCCTGGTATGCGCGCTGTCGGTGAATGTATACATGCTGATTGCAGCTCGTGTGGTGCAGGGTATTGGTGCAGGGTCTATTACCTCGGTATCTATGGCATTAATTAAAGATTGCTTCAGCGGCAGACAGCGTGAAACCATTCTGGCGATTGTGCAGACGGTATCCGGGCTGGCGCCAATGCTGGCTCCGGTAGTAGGGGCAATTCTGCTTTTATTTGTGGACTGGCGCGGTTCGTTTTTTGTGCTGACCGGAGCAGGGCTTGTGTGCCTGATTATGTCGATTCTGTATCAGGAAACCCTGGCGGAAGAGGAAAAATATGAGGGCTCTATCATCGGCTCTATTGGCCGTCTGTTTGCGGTAGGCCGCAATGTGAGCTTTATTGTGCCTTGTTTTATTTTTTCCATGTATAACCTGGCGTTCATGGGCTATATCTCCATGTCGTCGTATATCTATGTAAGCTATTTCGGTCTGTCGGAGCAGGTGTACAGTTATTTCTTTGCAGCTAATGCCGGCTTATCGATGCTGGGGCCAATGCTGTATGTGAGATTTTTAAGCAGAGCCAACAAAAAGAAATTTGCCTTTGGCTGTTTTGCGATTTATACCGTTTGCGGGGCAGCGATTGTGACCATTGGCGGTATTGCACCGTTTTTATTCTGGCTGGGTTTTGCGCCGTTCTCATTAACCGGGACTATAACCCGTCC
>JAFOFM010000103.1 GCA_017387265.1 Peptococcaceae bacterium
CCGTTTACGATGGTGGTTTTTACATCGCTGCCCTGTGCGGAGTATACTAAATCGCTTACGGAGTTGTTCCATGGTGCAAAGTGCGGTTTGTTTAAGTCTACTAAAATCAGGTCGGCTTTTTTGCCAACTTCTAATGTACCGATTTCGTCATCCCAGCGCATTGCTTTTGCCCCGCCGATGGTAGCCAGTTTGAGAATTTCTTCTGCCGGCAGAACGGTTGGGTCCATGGCATGTACTTTCTGCACGAAGGAGCAGATGGTCATTTCTTTAAACATATTTAAGGTATTGTTGCTGGAGCAGCCGTCGGTACCGATACCAACGTTTAAGCCTGCCTGCAGATATTTTGGAATGTCTGCAATGCCGCTTGCCAGTTTTAAGTTGCTGGACGGGTTATGGGCAATCCCTACGTTGTGTTCTTTTAAGATGGCGATGTCGCTATCGGTTAAATATACGCTGTGCGCTGCCAGGGTCGGCAGTTTAAATACGCCTAAATCGTTTAAATATTCGGTCGGGGTTTTGCCGTAGCCGTCGCGAATCTGTTTCAGCTCATCCTGGGTTTCTGCTAAATGCACATGAATCCCGGTTTTGCACTGATCCGCTGCTTCTACAATTTTGCTTAAATATTCCGGCGGGCAGGTATATGGCGCATGCGGTGCAAACCATACTTTAATGCGGCCGTCTGCTGTATTGTGGAAGTTTTCGTATAAACGCACGTTTTTCTGAATGTTTTTCAGTTCCGGGTCGGAAAATACCACGCAGCCACGTGCCAGATTCGCTCTGAGGCCGGATTCTTCGGTCACGCGAGCCACTTCATGCATGCTGTCGTACATATCAGCAAAGGTGGTAGTGCCGCTCTGAATCATTTCTACCGCTGCCAGTGCACTGCCCCAGTAGATATATTCATTTACGAATTTTGCTTCTGCAGGCCAGATTTTTTCGTTCAGCCATGGCATTAATTCCATATCATCGGCATAGCTGCGCAGCAGGGTCATCGCTGCATGGGTATGGGTGTTTACCAGCCCCGGCATAGCGATGGTGTTTCTGCCGTCAATCACTTCAGCGCCGCTTGCCTGTTCTTCGCTTACATGGCCCAGCACAGCGATTTTATCGTTTTCGATTAAAATATCCCCGGCAAAGGCTGGTGTGCCGGTCATGGTTAAAATCTGTGTGTTTTTAATCCACAGTTTGCTCATTATTTACGCCCCCCGAATAAGCCGCTGAAGAAACCTTTTTTGCGTGGTTTTTCTTCTACGGTTTCTTCTGCATCTTCTAAATCATCCGCCTGTGGTGCATCCATCAGATCTGCGATATCATCCTGAACGTCAGCGATGAATTCTTCTACATCTTCTTTCAGTTCCTGTACTTCTTCTTTTACATTGGCTTTCAGATTTGCCGCTTCTGCTTGTACGTCCTGTTTCAGCTCAGCCATTTCCACTTTTGCATTTGCTTTAAATTCAGCTGCATCCTGTTTTAATTCAGCGACTTCTTCTTTCAGTTCTTCTACTTTTTCAGCCACTTCTTCTTTGATATCTTCGATGATTTCTTCGGCTTTGTCTTTCAGGCTTTCTTCATCGCTGAAGAGCGCTTTACCGAATGCTTTTGCATCAAAGTATTCCATATTGTCGATGGCTTCCCCGGTACCGATTAATTTTACCGGTAAATCGAATTCGGAGCGAATCCCGATTACAACGCCGCCTTTTGCAGTGCCGTCCAGTTTTGTTAAAACAACACCGGTAACCCCTGTTGCATCGCCGAAAATTTTCGCCTGAGAGATTGCATTCTGGCCGGTTGTCGCATCTAATACCAGCAGTACTTCTTTTAAGCAGCCAGGTGCTTCACGGTCGATAACTTTGCGCATTTTGCTCAGCTCGTTCATCAGGTTGGATTTGTTCTGTAAACGGCCGGCAGTATCTACGATTAACACATTGCATTTACGGGATTTTGCTGCAGCGATGGCATCAAATACAACGGCTGCAGGGTCAGCCCCTTCCTGATGGCTGATAACATCGCAGCCTACACGGTCGCCCCATACTTTCAGCTGTTCTGCAGCTGCTGCACGGAAGGTATCGCCTGCGCCCAGAATAACTTTATGGCCTTCGCTTTTTAACAGGTTTGCAATTTTACCGATGCTGGTGGTTTTGCCTACACCGTTTACGCCAACTACCAGAATGATATTCAGGTTATCTTTGTCTAAATCAAAGCTTGCAACTTCATCGCCCATGATTTCAGCAATTTCTTCTACCAGAGCATCTTTCAGCTGCTCCGCATATTTTAATTTGTCGCGTTTTTCCCGTTCACGCAGACGTTCTACTAAATCCACAGCGGTGTTTACCCCAACGTCGCCCTGAATCAGCAGTTCTTCCAGTTCATCGTATAAATCATCATCAATTTCTTTACCGGTAAAGCTGTCAAATAACTTTTCTACAAACCCTTTTCTGGTTTTAGATAAGCTGTCACTTAATTTCGAAAATAATCCCATGGGTTCTACCTCCATATATTATCGTTTATAGGTTTCCATACGTTTATACATAATCGCTTACTTTTACCGACATCAGTCGGGATACCCCTTTGTTTTCCATGGCAACACCGTATAATACATCCGCTGCCTCCATGGTGCCTTTGCGGTGCGAGATAATTAAAAACTGGGTTTTTTCCGCATATTCGCGAATAAACCGCGCAAAGCGGTCGATGTTTACATCATCCAGTGCCGATTCAATCTCGTCTAAAATACAGAATGGACTCGGTTTTACGGTTAACAGCGAGAATAACAGCGCAATAGCGGTCATCGCACGCTCCCCGCCGGATAACAAGGTCAGCACCTGCTCTTTTTTGCCCGGAGGCTGTGCCACAATTTCGATACCGGTTAACAGATAATCCTCTGGGTCGGAAAGTTCCAGATGTGCCTGTCCGCCGCCAAACATAGACTGGAATACTTCGGTGAAACGGGCGTTAACCTCTTTGTAGGTTTCGGCAAATTTCTGCGCCATGATTTTTTCCATTTCCTGAATGACTTGGTTTAACGACTGTTTTGCTTCCAGTAAGTCGTTAATCTGACTTTTCAGAAACTCCAGACGCTGTTTTACCTGTTCAAATTCCTCAATCGCAGTAAAGTTAATTTCACCCAGGCGGTTCAGCTGCCCTTTCAGCTGCTGAATCCGTTTCTGCGCCTGCGGAATATTTTCCAGTTCGATGGCTTTTTCCTGTGCTTCCTCGTAGGTGCAGTCAAAATTCTGCGCCAGACGACGATAGCCGCCGGCTAAATAGCCCTGAATTTTATTAAGCTGAATATCCAGCTGATATTTCTGTTCCCGAATCTGATCAGTGCTCTGCCGTTTTGCTTTTACCGCATCTTCTAACGCACCAATCCGTTCCAGCTGATTCTGACGGGTTTCCCGATACTGAAGCAGAACCTGGTTTTCTTCCGAAAGCTGCTCCTGTTCGGCTGCAATATGCTGCCGGTTTTCGGCGATTTCTTTTTCGTACTGCTCTTTGCGGTAAAGAAGCTGTGCATACTGTTCTTCTTTCTGGGCAAGAGCCTGCACTAAACCATCCAGACGCTGCTGTTCGGTTTTTGCCTGCTGGGCAAGCATTTCCCATCTCTGCTGAGCAGTTGCAAGCTGAATGCTGTTCTGATTATAAACAGCCTGCAGCTCTTTCTGTTTCTGCTGAAAAGCCTGTACAGCCTCTTTCAGCGCTTCGCCTTCCTGATTCAGGCTCTGTTCTTTTTCCTGCAGCTCCAGTCTGCGGGCTGCTTCCGCTTTCTGCTGCGTTTTCTGCCCCTCGATAAGACTTTCCTGCTCTTTTAAACTGAACTGTTCCAGACGAATTTCGTTCTGGATTCGTTTTTCTTCTTTATCCTGCTGACTTAACTGCTGGTCTAACTGCGCTGCACGACGAATCAGATCTTCGTCTCTGCCATGCAGATCGTTTAATGCCTGTTTTTTCTCGCCAGTTTCAGCATAATAGGCATCCATTTTTGCATTCTGCGCATCCATTTCATCGGCAAGCTGTTTTACGGCTTCTTCCAGTTCGGCAATCTGACGCTGACGAGCCAGTAAGCCTCCGCGTTCTTTATCGTGGTTCCCCCCGGTTAAAGCACCCCCCGGTGTTACCAGTTCGCCGTCCAGAGTAACCATACGATGGCTGAAGCCTCGTTTTTTCCCGATTGCCACTGCCGATGGCAGATCTTCAATCACCCACACCTTGCCTAACAGATGCAGCATGATTTTTTCGTAAATATCATCAAATTCGATTAAATCTACCGCCAGCCCCAGCACGTTTTTTTCATCGCTTAAATCTTCTTCGGCACGCTGCCCTTTTACCGTATTTAACGGTAAAAAGGTCGCACGGCCTTTTTTATGCTCTTTTAAATACTGGATTGCTGTCTGCGCCTGTTTATCATCTTCGGTTACCAGGTTCTGCAGGCTTGTCCCCATTGTGGTTTCAATAGCCTTTTCCAGATGCTGCGGCACTGTAATTAACTGACTCACGGTACCGATAATGCCGCTTAATTTTCCGCGGTTTTTCTGTTCCAGTACCGATTTTACCCCGTACTGATAGCCTTCCCCGCTTTCTTCCAGCTCTTTTAACGCTTTTGCACGGGACTGCTGTTCCTGATAACGGCTCTGCAGTTCGGTAAGATTCTGACGCATCACAAACTGTTCATGTTTGCGCTGTTCGATTTCATGTTCCAGCTTCGAAACTGCCTGATTATGCTGTGTCTGCTCGTCCTGTAACGCTTCACGCTCTAACAGCAGATTGCGCCCATCGGCCTTCTGTTTTTCAAGCTGTGCTTCCAGCTCTGCGAGTTTCTGACCGATTTTTTCACGGCTTCTGTCGCCGCCGGAAAGCTCCTGCTCTAAACGCTGCAGAGCGTTATTATTGCGGGCCTGTTCCTGCATATTGGCAAACACCGCATTTTTGTGCGCTTCCTGCAGTTCTTCCTGTTTTGAAATTTCGGTTTCCAGCGTGCGCAGTTCCTGATTCTGCCGGATAACTTCGCCCTGCTGGCTGCGGAATAAGCTTTCTGCCTCCTCTGCCTGTTTCTGTTTTTCGGCAGTATCGTTTTGCAGACTCTGCATTTCACTCTGCTGCTGTGTGCGTTCGCCATCCAGACGGCTAATCTGATCTGCGGTGTTCTCTAACAGCTGCGATGCTGCGGCAATCTGATTGGTGCGGCGTTCCAGCTGATTCTGCAGATCATAAAATGCCTGCTGTTTTTCCTGGAAAGCGCTTTCCTGCTGCTGCGATGCAAACCGCAGCTCTGCCAGCTCAGCCTCCTGCCCGGATAACCCGGCAGCGTGGCTTGCCATCTGATTTTCCAGCTCCTGTTTTTTGCCGGAGAGCTGTTTTTCCTGCACCTGATTGCGGGCGATATCATGCACTTCCATGGAAATTTCCAGCTGATCCAGCTCTTCTTTCCCGATGTGGTACTGTTTCGCCTTTTCCGCCTGCTCCCCTAACGGGCCTACACGCTCTTCCAGTTCGGAAATAATATCCTCTACACGAACTAAATGTTCATCGGTATCTTTTAATTTGCGCTCGGCTTCCCGCTTGCGATACTTGTATTTAATAATCCCGGCTGCCTCTTCAATCAGGCCGCGGCGATCCTCCGGTTTCAGGGAAAGAATCTCGTCTACCTTACCCTGGCTGATGATGGATAACCCTTCACGGCCAAGGCCGGTATCCATAAACAGCTCCTGAATATCTCTAAGACGGCTTGGAGCCTTGTTAATCAGGTATTCGCTCTCCCCGGAACGATAAAGTCTGCGGGATACGGTTACTTCCTCAAAATCCAGGTCAAAAATGCGGGCACTGTTATCTAATGTCAGCGATACCTGCGCCATCCCTAAAGGGCGGCGTTCATCACTGCCGGCAAAAATAACGTCCTCCATTTTGCTGCCGCGCAGATTTTTTACGCTCTGCTCCCCTAATACCCAGCGGATACTGTCTACTACGTTGGACTTCCCACTGCCATTAGGCCCTACAATTGCCGTAATCCCACTGGGAAATTCAAATTCGACCTTATCCGCAAAGGACTTGAACCCCTGAATCTCCAGTCGTTTTAAATACATTGGCTCACCTCGTTTCTTTTATTCTTACTGCTCGATAATGCCCAGTTTAATCAGGGTGCGGCATGCGGCATTCTGTTCTGCCTCTTTTTTGGTTTTGCCTTCCCCTTCGGCCTGCACCACATCGTTGATACGCACACAGGCTGTAAATTTTTTGGCATGATCCGGCCCTTCCTCGCGGATAATCTCGTAGCTTACGGTATCATCCTTGCGGCGCTGCACTTCTTCCTGCAGCTGGGTTTTGTAATCGCCGTAATGACCTTTGCGTACCTGTGCAATTTCCTGCTGGATATTATTTAAAATAATCGGACGCACTGCATCAATGCCCAGCTCCAGATAAATAGCACCTACCATCGCTTCCCAGGCATCGGCCAGATTGGAGGAACGATTGGCACCGCCGCATCCGCGCTCGCCTTTCCCGATTAAGAGATATTCGCCTAAACCTACACGGCGGGCTGCGCTGGCAAGGCTTGCTTCACATACAAGGGCTGCACGCATTTTTGTCAGTTCCCCTTCCGGTTTTTCCGGAAACTCTTCAAATAAATACTGACCAACCACTAAATCCACAACAGCGTCGCCTAAATATTCCAGACGCTGGTTGTTAATCAGGATATGGCTGCCCTCTTTTTCCAGCAGAAACGATGGATGGGTTAATGCAATACTGAGCTGCTCCAGATTATTTAAACTGATATTCAGCCGGCTGATCAGCTGTTTTAAATGCTGTTCTCTTTTTTGCGGTATCATGGATTCCACATCCTTTCTTATCACAGCTATTCATAGTTATTTGCAGAATCGCTATTGTAATTCTGCAATCTTTGTATTATAATATAGGCAGATCTTAATCTACTATATTTTAGGGGGAATTCATCATGAAAATCTGTTTACCTACTCGTGACGGCGTAATTGACGCTCATTTCGGTCACTGTGACCACTACACCATCTACACCATCGAAAATCGTCAGATCGTTGCAGAAGAAACTATGGCTTCTCCAGAAGGCTGCGGCTGCAAATCCGGTATCGCACCTGTACTGGCTCAGGCTGGCGTTCTGGTTATGTTAGGCGGCAACATGGGCGACGGTGCTAAAAATGTACTGAACGCAAGCGGCATCGAAGTTATCCGCGGCTGCTCCGGCCCTGTACGCGAAGTTGCTGAGGCATGGCTGCGCGGCGAACTGAAAGACAACCAGATTGCCTGCGACCATCATGACTGCGGCCATCACTAAGATGGATTATCTGCAGCGGGTTACATCTGTGTAAGAACCCACGGCAGAAAATACGAAACAAAACACATAATCACTGTGGCCATGCCTAACCCGAGAACAATCGGAGGCATGGCTCTTTTTATGCTGATATTCAGCATAGAGGCAATCAGCGCCCCTGTCCATGCACCGGTACCCGGCAAAGGAATTCCTACAAAAAGCAGCAGCCCCCAGAACTGGTATTTCTGAATGGTGTCGCTCTTACCCATCGCTTTTGCCTCCAGCTTTTCCACCAGAGGGCGAAACAGCGAGGTATGACGAAGCCAGTTAAAAATCGGACGAATTAATAATAAAATAAACGGAATCGGAATCAGATTCCCCACAAAGCAGATACATACTGCCTCCACAATCGGAATCCCGTATAACGCTGCGGCAATGAGCCCGCCGCGCAATTCCAGAATCGGCATCATAGAAAGCAGAAACACAACCAGCTCGCCCGGAAGCATATCTGCAAATATTGTCGTAAACCAGTCTACCAGTGTTTCGGTCATGTCGTACCTCCATTTCTACATACGTTTCTATTTTACCACAAATGCCGCAGTGAAACAATTACGGCCGAAAATAAATGTTGCTTTTACTACAAATTCTTTTATCACAAGTTTTTTTGCTGCAAATTCTTTTTCCTCTGCCCCTGCCGCATCCCATAGCCGGATGTTCCTCCACGCAGCATAGAAAGCTGACCGCTCAAAAACAGAAACAGCAGATACATACTCCCGCCGCCGATTATCCAGACGAGCAATGCGGCCGAACCATCGCCAAGAGTGTACAGACTGTTTATAGCTGCCAGCATGATAACACTGCCGCAAACCGGCAGCAAAACAGAAGATGCCGGCATATAGAGCGCTACTTTGCGGCTGAGCGCTGCCAGATTTAACAGACACTGCAGACCGTAACCCAGCACCATACCGCCCGCAATGCCAAGGCTGCCCCACCCCAGTACAGAAATACAGTAATACATGCCGATTAATTTTGATGCAGATCCTAAAAAATTATTCACAAACACCGTTCGGGTATCGCCAAGCCCCTGTAAAATACCTACCAGTGTCTGCTCCAGATACAGAAACACCGCTCCAAAGGATAACATCCGCATCATAGGCCCCATCCCGCTGATATGAAACAGAATGCGGCAGAGTTCCTCTCCATAGGCATAGATGACCAGTATCACCGGCAGACTGAACATCCAGGTAATCTGTATCGACTGGCTGCATCGAGCCTCCAGCTGCTGTTTCTGCCCTGCTGCATCGGCTTCCGAAACTGCAGGAATGAGCGCCATGCCAAGGGCACTGGTTAATACAGTAGGAATGGTAATCAGGCTTATGGCAACACCGGAAAACTGCCCGTACACAGCCGCAGC
>JAFOFM010000104.1 GCA_017387265.1 Peptococcaceae bacterium
AAAGTGCAGCAGGCACTTACCAGTGAGACAGAACGATTTAGTGTGACCTATCATTGTTCTATGGGGGCAATAGGTGATTTTACTGCAGAACAGATAAAAAAACTGTTTCATACGATTGTAGAACAGAAACAGGATGAGGAACTTGTGCGCGGTACAACGTTATGGGGTCCGCATAGGGATGATCTGATTTTTTATCTAAATGGTATGGATTTAAAACGATATGGTTCACAGGGGCAGCAGCGTACTGGAATTTTATCTTTAAAAATGGCAGAAATTCAGGTGTTTTATAAATGGTTTGGAGAGTATCCGCTGTTACTGTTAGATGATGTAATGAGTGAACTGGATGATGGCAGAAGACACTATCTGATTGAAATGGTGAAAAAAAACGAAATTCAGACAATTATCACTGGTGCAAATATCGAATTACTGACGGAAGAAATTGCGAAAGACGAGGTTTTTTCAGTGTCCGAGGGAAAAATTATTACAACATAATTTTTCCCTCTTTATTTGCAAAAATTTAAGTTTTCTGTTATAATAAATTGTTAAAAATTAAAAGAGGACGGAGCATAATATTGAGGGCTATTTATAAAAAATATCCCTGATTTTTTTCTGGAAAAATTCAGTGAAAAAAGCCATTGCATTTTTCCAGAAAAAAACGATTATGTCCTGTATATGCTTATAAATAGAAATGGAGGAGTTAAACGTGGCTGAACAGAATCAGAGTAATTACGGTGCCGAGCAGATTCAGGTACTGGAAGGTCTGGAAGCGGTTCGTAAACGTCCTGGGATGTATATTGGTACTACCGGTCCGGATGGTCTGCATCATCTTGTTTATGAAATCGTGGATAACAGTATTGACGAAGCGCTGGCTGGTTACGGGAAACAGATTGATGTAACGATTCATGCGGATAACAGCATCAGTGTACTGGACTATGGTCGCGGTATTCCGGTGGAAATGCATCCAAAAATGGGTCTGCCAACGGTAGAAGTTGTATTAACGGTGCTGCATGCCGGTGGTAAATTTGGCGGCGGCGGCTATAAAGTATCGGGTGGTTTACACGGCGTTGGTATGAGTGTTGTAAATGCGCTGTCTACCCATCTGGAAGTAGAAATCAGAAGAAACGGCAATGTATATCGCCAGAGCTACTGCCAGGGCAAAACCACAAGTGCACTGGAAATTGTGGGCAGTGCAAATGATACCGGTACAAGAATTCATTTTGTTCCGGACCCTGCTATTTTTACTGAAACAACTGTATATGATTTTAAAGTACTGAAAAAACGTTTAAGAGAGCTGGCTTTCCTGAATAAAGGACTCAAAATTTCTTTAAAAGATGAACGTGAAGGCAAAGAGCAGGAGGAAGTATACCTGCAGAATGGCGGTATTGTTGACTTTGTACAGGCTCTGAACGAAGGCAAAGACGCTATGAATCAGGTTATCTATTTCGAAGGGGAACGTGATGGCGTGCAGGTAGAAATTGCACTGCAGTATACCGATACCTACACCGAAAATATTATGTCTTTTGCCAATAATATTCACACACATGAGGGCGGTACCCATGAAACAGGTTTTAAAATTGCTCTGAATCGTGTGATTAACAGCTATGCGCGTAAAAATAATATTCTCAAAGAAAATGAAGATAATCTGACCGGGGATGATATCCGTGAAGGTATGACAGCGATTGTCAGTGTAAAAGTTCCGGAACCTCAGTTTGAAGGCCAGACAAAAACCAAGCTGGGGAACAGTGAAGTCCGCGGTATTTGCGATACTATTACCGGTGCTAATCTGACACAGTTTTTAGAGGAAAATCCATCGGCAGCGAAAAAAATGATTGAAAAATCCAGAAATGCTGCCCGTGCAAGAGAAGCTGCCCGTAAAGCAAGAGAAATGACTCGTCGTAAAAATGTACTGGAAAGTACATCTTTACCAGGAAAACTGGCAGACTGTTCTTCTAAAGATGCTGCAAAATGCGAACTGTTCCTGGTCGAAGGGGACTCCGCGGGCGGTTCTGCAAAAAGCGGTCGCGATAGAAACTATCAGGCAATTCTGCCGTTAAGAGGTAAAATTCTGAACGTAGAAAAAGCAAGACTGGACCGTGTATTAGGCAGTGATGAAATTCGCAATATGATTACTGCAATGGGTACTGGTGTTGGCCAGGATTTTGATATCAGCAAAGCACGATATCATAAACTGATTCTGATGACCGATGCCGACGTCGACGGCGCACATATTCGTATTCTGCTGTTGACATTCCTGTTCCGCTATATGCGTCCATTAATCGATGCCGGGTATGTATATGTGGCACAGCCGCCATTATACGGTATCGTAAATAAAAAAGGGAAAGTGCTGGAATATCTGTACAACGATGAAGCACTGGATCGTTATTTAGAAACAAACGGCAAAGACCGTGATAAAATTGATATTCAGCGGTACAAAGGTTTAGGGGAAATGAATGCATCCCAGCTGTGGGATACTACCATGAACAATGAAACCCGTACACTGCTGCAGGTAAAAGTAGAGGACTGCGTTGAGGCAGACCGTTTACTGAATATGCTGATGGGTGATAAAGTAGAACCTCGTAGAGACTTCATCACACAGAATGCAAAATACGTTAAAAATCTGGATATCTAGGAGGTGCCCGAATGGAAATGGAATTTACACATGGAAAGATTCTGCCTACCATTATGGAAACAGAAGTGCAGGAATCTTTTATTGATTACGCCATGAGCGTTATTACCAGTCGTGCACTGCCGGATGTGCGTGATGGTCTGAAACCGGTACACCGCCGTATTTTATATTCTCTGTATAAAAACGGTATGACACCGGATAAAAAACATAAAAAATCAGCTCATATCGTCGGGGACGTACTGGCGAAGTATCATCCGCATGGTGACAGCTCTGTTTACGATGCAATGGTTCGTCTGGCCCAGGATTTTAATATCCGTTATCCATTAGTGGATGGCCAGGGTAACTTTGGTTCGGTGGATGGTGACTCCGCTGCGGCTATGCGTTATACCGAGGCTAGAATGACTAAACTGACTCTGGAAATGCTGGCTGATTTAGAAAAAGAAACCGTGGATTTCGGTCTGAACTATGACGAATCGGAAAAAGAACCTCTGGTTCTGCCTAGCCGTTATCCAAACCTGATTGTAAACGGTTCCTCCGGGATTGCGGTAGGGATGGCAACCAATATTCCTCCACATAATCTGGGTGAGGTAATTGATGGCACAATCGCGTTAATTGATAACCGTGATCTGCCGGATCAGGATTTATTAAAATATGTAAAAGGTCCTGACTTCCCGGGCGGCGGTATTATTTTAGGCCGTAAAGGGATTGAAGATGCATATTTAACCGGTCGCGGTTCGATTAAAGTTCGCTCCAGAAGTGAAATTGAACCGATGAACAACGGGAAAAACCGCATTGTAGTAACGGAAATTCCTTATCAGGTAAATAAAGCCCGCTTAATTGAAAAAATTGCTGAGCTGGCCCGTGATAAAAAAATTGATGGTATTACCGATCTGCGTGATGAATCGGACCGTAAAGGGATGCGCATTGTTATTGAACTGCGCCGTGATGTAAATCCGCAGGTAATTTTAAATCAGTTATATAAAAATACACAGCTGCAGGATAATTTTGGTGTTATTATGCTGGCATTAGTAGACGGCATGCCAAAAATTCTGACTTTAAAACAGGCGCTGAATCATTATATTGACCATCAGGAAGATGTAGTGACTCGCCGTACCAAACATGATTTAAGAAAAGCGGAAGAGAGAGCTCACATTGTAGAAGGTTTAAAAATTGCCGTGGATAATATTGATGAAGTTATTAAAATTATCCGTTCCTCCTACAACGATGCAGAATCGAAAGAGCGTTTAAATCAGCGTTTTGGTTTAAGTGACCGTCAGGCACAGGCTGTTATTGAAATGCAGATTCGCCGTTTAACCGGACTTGCTCGTGAAAAACTGGAAGAAGAACTGGCTGATTTATACGAAAAAATCGCTTATTATAAATCTATTCTGGCTGATGAAACCAAATTGCTGGGTATCATTAAAGATGAACTGCTGCAGATTAAAGAAAAACATAATGATGTACGCAGAAGTCAGATCAGCAGCCATGAAGATAAACTGGAACTGGAAGATTTAATCGAAGATGAAGATGTGGTAATCACCATCAGTCATACCGGTTATATCAAACGTATGCCGAGTGATACCTATAAGAGTCAGAAACGCGGAGGTCGCGGCATTACAGCTATGACCACCAAAGAAGAGGACTTTGTAGAACAGATTTTCACCACCAGCACACATAACTTCCTGATTTTCTTTACGAATAAAGGCAAATGCTATCGTCTGAAAGTATACGAAATTCCGGAAGCCGGGCGTCAGGCAAAAGGCACTGCGATTGTGAACCTGCTGAATATTACCGGGGATGAAAAAATCACCACCGTTATTCCGCTGAAAAAATTCGATGATGAATTGTTCCTGATGGCAGCAACTAAAATGGGCGTTGTGAAGAAGACTCCTCTGGCTGAATATGATACTTCCCGTCGAGATGGCATTATTGCAATCAATCTGGAAGATCACGATGAATTAATCGGTGTTCAGCTGACGGATGGAAAACAGGATATGATTCTGGTAACTGCCGGCGGCCAGGCTATTCGCTTTGCAGAAGAAGAGGCACGTCCAATGGCAAGAGCTACAAAAGGTGTTCGCGGTATTAAACTGATGGACGATGACTATGTAGTTGGCATGGAAGTGGTTCGTGATGAAGGTGATTTACTGGTTATCACTGCAAATGGTTACGGGAAACGTACTCCGATGGAAGAATACCGTCAGCAGGCAAGAGGCGGTAAAGGTGTATTCACCGTTCGTCCAAGTGCTAGAAATGGTGAAATCGTAGGCGCACTGGTAGTAAAAGACGATGAAGAAATTATGGCAATCTCCAAAGAGGGGATTATCATCCGCATTAAAGTAGCGGAAATTTCTACAATGGGCCGTACTACTCAGGGTGTAACCATTATGAAAATGGGTGACCATGACAGTGTTGTTTCGATGGCGCGTGTTGCAGAGCATGAACATGAGGAAAAAGAACAGAAACTGTTTGACGAAGAATAGAATCATAAAAAACAAAAAGCAGAATGGATTTTTCCATTCTGCTTTTTTATGTTGTTAATAGTATTAGATATCCAGTTTCATGTCGCCATCTTTGATGATGCCTTTTTTGCGCATAATTTCAGATACGGCAAAGGCAATGATAGCCGGCAGGATGAAATGCATTAAAATAATCTGGAATAAAACCACACCAGTCGGCAATGTTGCGCTCATAGTCTGGAATGTCATAATCTGGCCAACTAAACCGGCACTGCCCATCCCCGAACCGGTAGCATTGCTGGTCATTCCAAAAATCATAGTTGATACAGGTCCTAAAACAGCACTTGCAATAATTGCAGGCAGCCAGATTACTGGTTTGCGTACAATATTGCCAATCTGCAGCATGCTGGTGCCTAACCCCTGTGCCAGAAGGCCGCCGATTTTATTATCGCGATAAGATGCAACGGCAAAGCCAACCATATTACAGCAGCATCCAACTACTGCTGCCCCTGCAGCAAGGCCGTTTAAATCTAAAATGATACCCAGTGCTGCGGAACTGATTGGCAGTGTGAGAATAATCCCCATCAGTACCGAAACGATAATCCCCATTAAAAATGGCTGCTGGATGGTACCCCAGTTGATTAAAGAACCAAGCCATACCATGAATGCTGAAATTGGAGGTCCGAATAACAGGCCGACAGCAGACCCGGAAAGAATTCCGCAGAATGGTGTTACTAAAATATCCACTTTTGTTTTTCCGCTTACCAGATGTCCAATTTCAATAGCCACATAGGCTGCAATGAAAGCCCCCAATGGCTCGCCAGGTCCTGCCAGATGAATGACTCCATCGGTGAATACCGAACCTGCCTGAATTTTGGAAGCAAACGCCCCTACCATACCGGCAGTAGCTGCCGATAATAAAACCAGAGGCGGTTCTTTAAATTTATAAGCGACCCCGCAGCCAATCCCTGCACCGGTGACGGCCGCAGCCATTTTACCAATTACAAAAACAGTATCGCCGATAGAACCTCCAATGAGTGAACCCACCTGCTGAATAATGGTACCGATAATCAGTGTCGCAAACAGCCCTGTGGCCATACCGCTCAGACCATCGATGAATACTTTGTTCAGCCATTGTTTGAATGCCTGCACGAAAAATCCCCCTTGTGTATGTTGTAAAGAATATAATAGGAATATCTATACATACTATACAGCAAAAATAAGAAGAAACAAGCGTAAAACCGTGATTTAAAGCCGATTTGCCGATACAATTCATTTATTACAGCAATCTTTACAGCTGTCAATCTGATTTTATATTGTATACAAGAATGATGAAAGTCACGTTGTTCTTTAATCTGTGCTATACTTGGTAACATATATAAATACATTGTATGATTATGAATGATATTGGGGGCATTTCTATGTCAAATACGATATTACAGAAAAAAATTGATGAAGGTCTCGCGGATCAGCCTTCCTGGATTGGCCGTAAAACTACAATTAATCATCTGCGCCCGGCTATTGTAAAAGCGGTTGCGGCTCATCCAGAACTGTCTCCGGCTCTGGTGGCGCTGAAAGAAGATGCAGTAAGTCATATAGATGAGCTGCTTCCAAAGACAATTGAAGCTATGAAACAGAATGGTTTTCAGGTTTATATGGCAGAGGATGCGAAACAGGCCTGTGATTATATTGCAAATATTGTTGGAGATCATCTGGTAGTGAAATCAAAAACCAATACAGGGAAAGAAATTGGTATTACAAATCGGATTCTGGAACAGGGTGCCACGGTTTATGAAACAGATCTTGGCGACAGACTGGCACAGCTTGAGGGCAAAGGAAAAGCGGCTCATACACTGGCACCGGCCTGTCATTTAACTCGTGTTGAATGTGCTGAACTTTTATCAAAAGATTTAGGGGAAAATCTGCCTGCTGATCCGGAAATTCTGGTTGGTGCAGCTCGCCGTTCTCTGCGAGAAGCCTTTTTAAAAGCAGAGGTAGGTATTTCGGGGGCAAATGCCATCGCTTCAGATACAGGGGCTGTATTTCTGACTGAAAACGAAGGTAATATTCGCTGTGTGACCAGTATTCCAAAAGTTCATATTGTGATTGCCGGTATTGAAAAAATAGTACGGCATTTTTCAGATGGTCTTACTGTTGTGCGAAGTGCGTCTACCTATGGATGCGGGCAGGATATTGGTACGTATGTATCGATTATTGATGGGGTAAGCCGTTTTTCTCATCCCGCTATGGATTTTCTGGGTGGAGCACAGGGTCCTGAGGAAGTTCATGTAGTGTTTCTGAAACAGGGGCGTAAAGAAGCGATTGATAGCGGATGTCAGTCTGTATTATATTGTCTGAACTGCGGAGGATGTTTGAATACATGTCCGGTATATAATTCTATTGGGGAGAATTTTGGTTATAAATATCTTGGCGGCCGCGGTACTGTTTTTACAATGTTTCATACCGGGAAGCGTGAAAAAGTGGATGAAGCTGGCCTTTCCCTGTGTATTGGATGCGGACGCTGCGAAGAATCATGTCCATTGTCTATGCCGACACCGCAGATGATTCTGAAAATGCGTGAGGATAAGGCAGAAACAGAAGGAAATGGATTAATAAAAGATAGTGTGTTCCATATTTTAGGTTCAAATGCATTATCACCTCTGATGAAAGCTGGTCGTGCTGTTCAGGGTCTACCTTTTAAACAGGAAAAAAATAATAGTGCAACTTTGCGATTTGATATTTCAAAGCTGATTCCAGGGACTCCAAAAGATCGTCTGCTGCCGTCGCTGGCAAAACAGAGTTTTGCAGAAATCATTAAAAATAAATCGCCTCTGAAACATCCAAAAGGTCATGTGGCTGTGTTTGGCGGATGCATGGTGAATTATGCATATCCACAGCTTGGGCTGGATTTATTTGATGTTTTAACTGCAAATCAGATTGCGGTGCATCATTATGAACAGGAGGCCTGCTGCGGTCTGCCTGCGATTATGAGCGGGGATACAAAAGAAGCGACCCGTATGGCTATTGAAAATGTGAATTTATTTAGTAGCGAGGATTTTGATTATCTGCTGTTTTTATGTCCTTCCTGTGCAACAACCGTAAAAGAAAAATGGGAGACGCTGATTCAGAATACAAATGATGCAGCATTGATTCAAAAATATAGAACTATTCAGAACAAAGTTATGGATGCAAGCGATTATCTGGTAAATGTATTACAAATCGTTCCTCCGCAATTGCCGGAGCCGGTATCGGTTACATGGCATGATCCTTGTCATCTTGTACGAGGGCTTGGTATTTCAAAAGAACCGCGTCAGCTTTTAAGACAGATGGGAGCAGCTTTTATAGAGATGGATGAACCTAACAGCTGTTGTGGATTTGGGGGTAGTTTCAGTTTATTTCATTACGATGTATCCCGCAGTGTGAATGACGAAAAAATCGGCCGAATTTCGGATACGAATGCGCAATATGTGGCAACAGGGTGTCCAGGCTGTATTATGCACTTAAAAGACGGGCTTTATCGTAACCATAAAAATCAGGAGGCAGTTCATATTATCAGCCTTCTGGCAAAAGCTTATCGTCAGGGAGGGAATGTGAAATGAGTCAGATGAATATCTATGATCCGGAAATGATACGAAAAGAATGTATTCAGGAACATGGCAAACTTCTGGAACAGGCAGTAAAAACACTTGCTGCGAAAGGATGTAAGGTGCATCTGGCGAAAGATTCTGCCGAAGCTGCAGCTATTATTCAGTCTCTCTGCGGAGAAAATCAGAAAGCATTGTGCAGTTTTTCATCTGAGCTTGAGGAAATAAATATTAAACAGATTGTTCCGCAGGTTGTTCAGACTGATATTGAAAAAATTGTAGCAGATGGATTGGGAAAAGCATTTTATAATCGCCGCCGGGCTCCTTTTGATAATGTGTCTTCAGAAGCGATTACTGATGTTTTAAAAGCATATAGAAAGACAGATACAGAGGAACCTCTTTTTCGTGCAGTCAGCCGCCAGATAAAAGAAATGGCGAATGAATCAGACTGGGGTATTACCGGATTGGATGCAATTGCTGCAGATACCGGTACGATTATTCTGGCTGAGGATCAGGGCAATGAAAGAATTGTATCTAATATTCCCGCTCGACATTTAGCAGTAGCCGGGCTGGAAAAGTTATATTCTTCTAATGATGATGCGCTGGAAAGTATTCATGCTGCATGGAAAAACGGTGCACGAAAGGATGCACCGGTATATTATTCTTATATTACAGGCCCGAGCCGTACAGGTGATATTGAAGGCGCAATGGTGTGCGGAATGCATGGACCTTTGGCTGTGCATGTTATTCTTCTGGATAATGGGCGCAGCACATTGCTGGAACAGGAAAAGTCAGATGTGCTGAAATGTATTGAATGCGGAAAATGTGCAGATGCTTTGATGCGTTTTATGAATGGATATGAGGTTCCTGCTCCATTAAACTGTAAAACACTGGCACTGGCAAATCTGAAAAATAAGTATCAGATTACAGAGGATGCGTGGAATATGCTTTCCTTTACATGTCCAGTCAATATCACAATGGATGATTTGAGAAAATCCATGCAGTAGATTTATAATTTAGTATAGAAAGAGTATCGATTTGCGATGTAACAGAATCGATACTCTTTTTTATGTAATAAAAAGTCACAATATAACTAAAAGTAATACTAGTATTAAGATTATATAGTTGTATTGCGAAAAATGATAAAGTAAAATAGGTTCAAGTTATCTTAAGAAGAATGGAAGAAAGGTAGTATATAAGAAACCACTCTAATAAGAAAAGGTGATTCAATATGATGAAAAACAGAAAATTAGTAAAAGGGATTGCAATGGCTGCTATCGCAGCAATGTCTATGGGTATGATGGCAGGCTGTGGCGGCGGTGAAAATACACAGCAGGACGCAGCTGAAACTTATAAAGTAGGTCTTGTGCAGTTAGTACAGCATGGCTCTCTGGATCAGGCAAATGAAGGTATGGTTGCAGGTCTGGCAGCAGAAGGTTTTGTAGTAGGTGAAAATCTGGAAATTGATCAGCAGAATGCCCAGGGTGATCAGTCTAATTTACAGAGCATTTCGCAGCAGTTTCTGTCTAATGATGTTGATGTAATTATGGCTATTGCAACACCTGCGGCGCAGGTAATGGCTGCAAATACAGAAGAAATTCCTATCGTAGGGACAGCAATTACCAGTTATACAGAAGCAAATCTGGTAGAAAGCAATGAGGCTCCTGGAACAAATGTAACCGGCACACATGATATGACACCGATTGAAGAACAGATTGACTTATTACTGCAGGTAGTTCCAGATGCAAAAGTAATTGGCACTATCTATACATCCAGCGAAGCAAACTCTATTGTTCAGGTTGCTATCCTGGAAGAAGTATGCGCAGCAAAAGGTTTAACGGTTGAAAAACGCACTATTTCTACAGTAAATGATATTCAGCAGGCAGCGCAGAGTCTGGTTGGTGAAGCAGATGCAATCTGGCTGCCAACTGATAACAATGTGGCATCTGCTATGCCTCAGGTAGTAGGTGTAACCGATGAAGCTGGTCTGATTACAGTATGTGGTGCAACTTCTATGGTAGAAGCAGGCGGTACTTTAACTTATGGCATCAATTACTATTATATTGGTTATGATGCGGGCGTAATGGCGGCACAGATTTTAAAAGGTGAAGCAGAACCTGCTACAATGGCTGTTCAGGGTCCAAAAGTAGAAAACATGGACTTAATTGTAAACATGGACGCTGTTGAATATATGGGTATTGAACTTCCTGCAGATTTAATGGAACGCGCAACACAGGTATCTGTTTCTGCAGAATAAAAATTTTATAACAAAAGACAGTGATAAAAAACAGAGATGCGGTTTCGTATCTCTGTTTTTATAAAAGCTAAAGTAACGAAAAAAATACAAGAAAAATACAGTATTATAATGCAAGAACCTATTGAAAAGAATAAAAAAAGAGAGTAAAATACACTTTAATTTATTAAAGTAATAAAAGTAGAGAATTTATTCTGCTTTTATATAACTGCAGCTGCCGCAGTAAGAGCAGCAGATTATGAAGGATGGAAGGATGAGTATTATGAGAAAAAACAGTAAATTAATGAAGGGTATCGCAACAGCAGCAATTGCAGCAATGTCTATGGGGATGTTAGCTGGTTGTGGTGGCGGTGCACAGCAGGATGGCGCAGCAGATGAACAGTATAAAGTTGGGGTTGTACAGTTAGTACAGCATGGTGCTCTGGATCAGGCTAATCAGGGTATGATGGATGGTCTGGCAGCAGAAGGTTTTGTAGTAGGTGAAAACCTGGTAGTTGACCAGCAGAATGCACAGGGTGACCAGTCCAATATTAATAATATTGCACAGCAGTTTGTAGCAAATGAAAACGATATCATTTTAGCAATTGCAACACCAGCAGCACAGGGTATGGCTGCTGCTACTGAAGAAATTCCAATTGTAGGGACAGCAATTACCAGCTTCGTAGATGCAAAGCTGGTAGAAAGTGACGAGGCTCCTGGTACAAATGTAACCGGTACTAGTGACATGAACCCTATTGAAGCACAGGTAAATCTGTTATTACAGCTGGTTCCAGATGCAAAAGTAATCGGTACTATCTATACCTCCAGTGAAACAAACTCTCAGGTTCAGTTTGATATTCTGGAAAAAGTAGCAGCGGAAAAAGGCTTAACTGTTAAAGCAAGAACCGTATCTACCGTAAATGATATTCAGCAGGCTGCACAGAGTTTAGTAGGTGAAGTAGATGCAATCTGGCTGCCAACTGATAACAACGTGGCATCTGCTATGCCTCAGGTAGTTGGTGTAACCGATGAAGCTGGTCTCGTAACAATTTGTGGTGAAGAGTCTATGGTAAGAGCAGGCGGTACTGCAACTTACGGTTTCAGCTACTACCAGCTGGGTTACAATGCAGGTTTAATGGCAGCTCAGATTCTGAGCGGTGAAGGTGATCCTGCAACAATGCCAGTTCAGTATATGGCAGAAGAAGATTGTGTTCCAATCGTAAATACTGATGCAGTAGCGGAATTAGGTATTGAAGTTCCAGCAGATTTACTGGATAGCGCAACAAAAGTAACCACTGGCTCTGTAGCGGAATAATAAATAGACAAGAGGCTGAATATTATGATGAAAAATAAAAAATTCATAAAAGGGATTGCAGCAGCAGCTATTGCAGCAATGTCTATGGGTATGCTGGCAGGCTGCGGAGGCGGCAGTGATACACAGCAGGATGCGGAAATGCATAAAGTAGGGATTGTACAGTTAATGCAGCATGGCGCTCTGGATCAGGCCAATCAGGGTCTGGTAGAAGGTCTGGCAGCAGCAGGTTATGTAGTAGGTGAAAATCTGGAAATTGACCAGCAGAATGCACAGGGTGACCAGTCAAACCTGCAGAGCATTGCGCAGCAGTTCCTGTCCAATGACGTAGAAATGATTAT
>JAFOFM010000105.1 GCA_017387265.1 Peptococcaceae bacterium
GGCCGGGCTTTTAATGTTTGGCCGCGAGACGGAAATTGTGAAATACTATCCGCATTTTGTGCTGGAATATCAGGAAACGAATGGAACCGGTGAGGCAGAA
This sequence comes from Peptococcaceae bacterium, assembly GCA_017387265.1. Classification (GTDB taxonomy): domain Bacteria; phylum Bacillota; class Peptococcia; order Peptococcales; family Peptococcaceae; genus UBA7185. Next base: position 101 of record JAFOFM010000105.1, read on the forward strand.
GCACTTACATCGTTTTCTGGCGGCTGGAGCGGCAATTTATATGATTTTTATACAATGGTGCGTGAAAAACTGCTGCGGGCCGTATTCAGCACTGCGCAGAGCAGTAAAATACAGAGCGCGCTTTGCGAGGCGCTGGCAAATGCGCTGATTCATGCCGATTATCATGGCTCACGCGGCATTGTAATTTTAAAGCAGAAAGAAGCTGTAGTTTTTTCAAATCCGGGCACATTCCGTATTGATGTGCGGGAGGCAAAAAACGGCGGGATATCGGATCCGCGCAATGCTGCTATTATGAAAATGTTTCATTTTGCCGGTGCAGGTCGCGGCAACGGGAGCGGTATGCCGATGATTTTTCATGCGTGGGAAAACAGAGGCTGGGAAAACCCTGTGGTGCAGGAACTGTTTTCACCGAATCGCACTACACTTACCCTTGCTCTTGGCGATGGGGTAGAAAGTGACAGAATTCAGGAACGTCGCACTTACAAAGAACAGATTCTTGAATATCTGACCGATCACGTAACCGGTACGAATGCAGATTTTCGTGCAGTTACCGGTCTGTCGGCTACTCGTGTGATACTGCTTATAAAAGATCTGCTGCAGGAGGAACTTATTGTAGCAGAGGGCAGCCATCGCAGTCGTGTTTACAGGCTTAAAGCATAATATAGAATAAAGAGAGACATACTCGCCCCTGGCAGGTTTTGCTGCCGGGGGCGTTTTTATTTGGACTGCAGGAAATTTTTAAAATAATTGTTTAAAATCATTTGACCTGGTGTATAACTATATCATGAAGATATTATATAAAATTACTGGGATATAGAAAGGTGGATATAGATATGAAAAATGTAATGGATTTAAGCGGAAAAGTGGCAGTGGTAACTGGCGGCACCAGAGGTATCGGCTTTGAAATCGTGAAAAAATATCTGCAGAATGGAGCGGCCGTTGTGTTATTCGGTTCGCGTCAGGAGACGGTGGAAAAAGCACTGGCAAAATTACATGAAGAAAATGCAGAGTGGAAAGCTGATGGTTTATGGCCAAATCTGTCCAAACCGGCGGAAGTGGAAGAGGCGATTCATCAGGTAAAAGAAAAATACGGCAGACTGGATATTCTGGTGAACAATGCCGGTATTGCACAAAGCACTCCATTATATCAGTACACCGCAGAGGAATTTGACAAAATTATTGATTTGAATGTAAAAGCAGTATTCTATACCATTCTGCCTGCGGCAAAAATTATGAAAGAGCAGGGTGGCGGATGCATTATCAATACCAGTTCCATGGTAAGTTTCACCGGGCAGCCGAGCGGTGTCGGGTATCCGGCCAGCAAATATGCGGTAAATGGTATCACAGTATCGCTGGCTCGTGAACTGGCAAAAGATAATATCCGTGTTAATGCGGTTGCGCCAGGCGTAACTCGTACGGATATGGTAGCGGCTCTGCCGGAGGAAATGGTGAAACGGATTTCCGCAACCATTCCGCTTGGTCGTCCAGGGGAACCGGAAGAAGTGGCGAATGCGTTTTTATTCCTGGCGAGTGATATGGCGCAGTATGTAACTGGCGAAATTTTATCGGTAGACGGTGCAGCAAAAGGATAAGCCTGCAAAAATAGAAAAACGGATGGATGCTGACAAAGCATGCATCCGTTTTTTTGTAAATTTTTCATTGCTACGTATATTTTTCTGGCGCTTTGGAATGATTTGTGGTATAATTCTTAACTGGTGCTGGGGTGAGTAAGTGAAATGGTCGCGGCCGCAAGGCTGAGGAAAGTCCGGGCTCCACAGGGCAGGATGCTTGCTAACGGCAAGTGAGGGTGACCTTAAGGAATAGTGCCACAGAAAACAAACCGCCTTTGCTATGCAGAGGTAAGGATGAAACGGTGCGGTAAGAGCGCACCAGCGGCAAGGTGACTTGTCGGCTCGGTAAACCCCATCTGGTGCAAGACCTAATAGGAGAATGTATGGAGTGGCCCGCTTCGTTCTCGGGTAGGTCGCTAGAGATTCCAGGCAACTGGGATTCGAGATAGATGACCATTCAACGACAGAACCCGGCTTACGGCTTAGTCAACCAGCACCTTACATATTTTGCGTTTAAACCGTGTCTCAGAAAACAGCACATCTGCTTTCCGGGGCACTGTTTTTTTATCGAAACAGATTGTGTAAAATTGTATGAACCAGAAAATTTGCTCTGGTTCTGGAAAGGAACAGGGTTATGAAACAGGCAGTAAAGAAAATTTCTAAAAAATCCATACTTGTTTATCTGGCAGTTGTAATGATCTCCGTGGTGTATATTCTGGTTGGTCATGAGATTGCTATGACCAGCTATCAGCCATTCAGCGGCGATGATAATTCTATCGTCATTAAGGCGACGGTGCAGGAAGTAACGGACCGTTACATGGAAATGTATGAAATCAGTGAAACGGAATTTGCCCAGAACGAGACCATTCTGTTTACCGCTGAGGTGCGGAGCGGAGACCTGAAAGGTGAGGTTGTTGAAGCGGCGCAGACGCTGGATTATTTTACAGCACTTAATCCAAGAGTAGTAGAGCCAGGGGATAAGGTACTTTTGTACACAATTCCTGATGGTATGGCGGAAAATCAGTGGCTGTTAAGTGATTACCAGCGTTCGGATCAGATTTTAATGCTGTTAGCGGTATTTCTGGTTCTGGTACTGGCTTTTGGCCGGTGGCAGGGCTTTAATACCATTGTATCGCTGAGCCTGACCTGTCTTGCGGTATTTTATGTGTTTGTACCAGCCGTGCTGGCAGGCGAAAATATTTATACCTGGGCGATTGTGACCTGCGTGTATATGACGTTTATGACATTGTTTATTGTAAATGGCGTGAATCGTAAAAGTATTGCAGCGGTTCTGGGATGTCTGGCCGGGGTGGCTCTGGCGGGCGTTTTAACCGTGATTATGGACCAGAGCATGATGTTAACCGGTGTCCTGGATGAAAATTCGGTAATTTTATACGGACTTAAGCCAGAAAATCCACTGGATTTACGGGCGGTTATCTTTGCTTCTATTATTATCGGGGCGGTAGGGGCCATTATGGACGTATCGATTTCCATTGCAGCGGCACTGGCCGAATTAAAAGAAAAAGTGCCGAATATCGGTTTTAAAGAACTGTTCCAGTCTGGTATGACGATTAGCCGTGATATTATGGGAACCATGGCAAATACGCTGATTCTGGCCTATATCGGGGGCTTTATGAGCGGTGTACTGCTTATGGTGGCATATAACAGTTCAATGCTTGATTTATTTAACCGGGAAATGATTGTAGTGGAATGTCTTCAGTCGCTGGTGGGCAGTCTGGGCATTTTAATGACACTTCCATTTACTTCGTTCATTTGTGCATTGCTGTTTAGAGGCAGCGGAAGCAGTGTAAATAATCAGCAGAAGATAATGCCGGCAGAGGAGCATGGAAATGTATAATAACCTGTGCGATGGCAGAGCGGAGGCGA
>JAFOFM010000106.1 GCA_017387265.1 Peptococcaceae bacterium
ATACAGCAATATGCCGAAAATATAAAGCAGAGAAAAAAAGCGCACTATAGTAAACAGCTATGGTGCGCTTTTTCTGTCATAGTTAGTATCTATAAAAGTTATATAGATATATGTATTTTACAATATAATAAGGGAGACTTATACTATAAATAAATAGAGTGTACACATTAAAACTATTCACTATAAATTATGAAAAAAGGAGTGTTTTGTATGAAAGCGGCTGTTATTGGTGCTGGCGTTATGGGCCCTGGTATCGCTCAGGTGTTCCTGGAAGGCGGATTTGATGCGGTTCTGATGGATATTTCGGAAGAACAGCTGAAAAAAGGCGTGAACATGATTGAGCTGGTTCTGGCTCAGAAGTACGAAAAGAAAATTTTACCGGAAAAACCGGAGTTTTATCTGAAAAATCTGAAAACTTCGACTGATATGAAAGAAGCGGTTTCAGATGCAGATGTTGTTATCGAAGCGGTTCCAGAAAAACTGGATCTGAAAAAAGCAATTTATGATCAGTTAGACGAATACTGCAAACCAGATGCTCTGATTGCAAGTAACACCTCGTCTCTGCCACTGCCTGAAATCTTCCCGGATTTCCGCAAAGGTAACTTCTGCGTGGCACACTTCTACAATCCGCCACCAATCCTGCCATTAGTTGAAATCGTTAAAAATGACGATGCCGACATGGAAAAAATCGCATGGCTGAGAAAAGTTCTGGAAGACTGCGGCAAAACCGTTATCGTTCTGAACAAATTTATCGAAGGTTTCGTAATCAACCGTCTGCAGACTGCATCGGCTCGTGAAGCTCTGTATCTGGTAAACGAAGGTGTTATCTCCGCAGAAGACATGAACCTGGCAACTCCTGCATCCATCGGTTTCAAATCGGTATGGCAGGGTTCCTTCCAGACTATGGACTTCATCGGTCTGGATACTGTAGCACATGTATATAATCTGCTGTATCCAAAACTGTGTAACGATACTGTAGTTCCAGCATGTGTTACCGATAAAGTAAAAGAAGGCAAACTGGGTCTGAAAACCGGTGAAGGTTTCGCAAAATATACACCGGAAGAAGCACAGGAAGCAAATGAAAAACGTGTTGACCGTCTGCTGGATCAGCTGAAACTGTGGAACAAACATTACCATGGTATCGAAGTAGAATAAGAGGCAGAATAAACATCGCTGAATTACTACCAAAATATAAAAATGTGTATCGGTCTGGCTCCTGCAGCGGCAGAAGAGCCAGACTGGTTCACAAAAAGAATGAAACAAAAAGAATAAAACAAATTTAAAGAGTTCAAAAACGTTAAAAGATTCAAAAGAAAAGGGCTATCATACAAGTATTTAAAAATTTCTGTTTTAAGGAGGGCAATTATTATGACAACTCAGAGTAAATCGAAAGATTTTATGTTTTATGTGCATATCGCAGTTATTTTATTCTTCATGTTTGGCTTCGGGCGCATTTTTGCTCCGTTTAGCACATTAACACCATTAGGTATGAAACTGCTGGGTGTATTTATCGGCGTATTATACGGCTGGACCTTCTGTGGTATTCTGTGGCCATCGATTATGGGCTGGGTCGCAATCTGCAGCACCGGTATGCTGGATGCTCCATCTTATATTAAATCCAGTTTCGGTAATGACACCATCGTATTTATTATTTTCGCAAGTATCTTTACTGGCGTACTGAAAGAATCCGGTTTAACCGACTTTATCGCTAACTGGATTTTAAACCTGAAATTCTGTCAGAAGAGTGCATGGAACTATTCCGCAGCCGTTCTGATGGCTTCCTTCTTTACCGCGAACATCAACATGCTGGCAGCGGTACTGGTATTCTGGGCAATTATTTACTCCACTGCTGAAAAAGCAGGTATGAAAAAAGGTAACGCATGGGTAACCTGGATGATCTTCGGTGTTGGTTGTGCAACACAGTTCGGTGGTCTGGTATTCCCGTTCCATATGGTTCCACTGGTAGTATTAGGGGTAGCAAGCGGTGTAACCGGTCAGGAAATCAACTTCCTGCAGTACATGATCTTTGCTTGGCCTACCGCAATTGCTGCAATGCTGCTGTACATTGCAATGGGTAAATATGTATTCCGTTTCGATGTATCTCAGTTAGAAGGTATGAACTTCGACGTAGCAGATAAGAGCAAACTGACTCTGAACAAACGCCAGAAAATCGGTGCTATCTATCTGTTATTATTCCTGGTTCTGCTGTTAGTTCCAAATATGCTGCCAGAAGGCAATGTAATTCGTGCACTGCTGAAACAGCAGGGTAATGTTGGTTTAACCTTTATTTTACTGGCATCTATGTGCTGGGTAAAAGTAGACGGTCAGCCATTCGTAAATATTCAGAAATGTGCTGCCGGCGGTATTCAGTGGGATATCGTAATGATCTTCGCATTCGTACTGCCATTCGCAACTCTGTTTACACACGAAGCTACAGGTGTAAGCCCGGCCGTTATCAGCACCTTAGGGCCGCTGCTGGCTGGTAAAGGTCAGTTCATGTTTATCATTCTGATTCTGATCTTCGCAGGTGTTCTGACAAACTTTGCAAACAACATGGTAGTAGGTTCTATTACTGTAACCTTAATGAACATGGTAGCTGGCGGTCTGAATCTGGATATTATGGCAGTTTCCTGCGCAATTATCCTGATTATCAGCTTCGCGTTCGCAACTCCATCCGCATCCACTGCTTCTGCAATGTGCTTCGCGAATGAATGGTGTGACAGAAAAACAGCGTTTAAAGTTGGTATCCTGTACTCCGTAATCGGTATCATCCTGTTTGTTCCGATTGCATACGTACTGATCGGTCTGATTTTCTAAAACAGCTTCTGAATAAACTCTACTGAATAAACTTTACTCTGTAAGCCGCGGTTCTGCCACGGCTTACAGAATGTAACCCGTAAGTAAATGATAAGTAAATGAAACGTAAACGAAACCCGAAATTGCTGAAAAGCGAATGTTTAAGGAGGTTATTTTCATGGCAAAAGAAGTGAAAACTGGTGCGCTGATGGCGCATGTACTGAAACAGGAAGGCGTTAAATATATCTTTGGTCTGCCAGGCGGTCATATTTATCCTACTATGGAAGAGGCAGAAAAATTAGGCATTAAATTTATCGGTACCCGTGATGAAGCGGCTGCTGCATACGCAGCAGAAGGCTGGGCTCTGGCAACAGGGGATCTGGGTGTTTGTGCCGGTACTGCAGGCCCTGGTGTTACCAACCTGTTTACTGGTATGGCAAACGCATGGATGGGTCGCTACCCAATCTTCTACATTGGCGGTAAAGCTCGTGTAACCGAGTACGATCGTAATGAATTACAGGACTTCGACCAGATTTCCATTATTCAGACTATGACAAAACATGCACGTACCGTTTATGAACCAAAACGTGTACCAGAATACACAGCACGTGCAATTTCTCACGCAATCAACGGCACACCTGGCCCTGCTTATATCGAATTTCCTCGTGATATTACCGACTCTATGGTAGATTTCGACGAAGTTCACTTTGCAGAAAACCATCGTGCGAAAAACCGCGTAAAAGCGGAAGAAAGCGTAATTGCAGAAGCAGTTGCTCTGATTAAAGAAGCGAAAAAACCATTAATCGTTGCCGGCAGCGGCGTGTTCTGGTCTCATGCACAGGATGAACTGACTGCACTGGTAAACAAAACCGGTATTCCGGTATTTACCCGTAATGCGGCAAGAGGCTGCTACGATGAAAGAAGCCCTCTGTATGTAAGCTATAAGGCAAAAGGCCCTATCCTGGAACAGAGTGACCTGATTATCATCGTTGGTACCAGAGCTGGTTATACATTCAGCCAGAAAATGGTTCGTCCAGACCAGAAAGTAATCCGTATTGATATCGATCCAGTAGAAGCAACCAACCAGTGGGATGCAGCATTAACCATCGTTGGGGACGCAAAAGCAGTACTGGCACAGCTGGTAGAAGCAGTACCGGAAGGCAGCTATCCAGAATGGGCAGCTATGCCAAAAATCGTGGACGCAAAAGTTATCGAAATGTTCGATCAGTTATGTCCAGATCCAAAAGCATATCCAATCAATCCGATTGCATTCTATAAAGAACTGATGCAGGAAATCGACGACGATACTATCGTAGTAATCGACGGCGGCGACTCTGCAACATGGTCTTACACCTTCCTGCCATCTTACGGCCCTGGCCAGATGATGGGTATTGCAGGTAACGCATTTGGCCCTCTGGGTGTTGGTATGGGTTATGCAATGGCAGCAAAACTGGCTCATCCAGACAAAAAAGTTCTGCTGGTTACCGGTGACGGTGCATTCGGTTACGGTATTGCAGAATATGATACCTGCATGCGTTATGGCATCAACATCACAGCTGTTATCTTCAATGACGGTTTATGGGGCATGATTAAACGTTCCGAACAGCGTAAAGCTCCAGGCGAAACCAACTTCGTAGGTCTGGATCTGGAACAGAACACCCATTACGAAAAAGTAGTGGAAGGCTTTGGCGGTTACGGCGAACTGGTAACCAACATTGACGATTTACGTCCAGCAATTCAGAGAGCCGTTGCATCCGGCAAACCTGGCTGCGTAAACGTTATGGTAAACCCTGCAATTGGTCCAAAAGGCGCAGGCTGCTAGTAAGCAATAAGCGCATTCAAACGGAAGTGCATATAGAATCGTATAAAATATACAGAAAATGCCGGAGGCTTATGCTTCCGGCATTTTCTGTGTTATGCACACCCTTTATTATAATATAGGAAATACCTATATATCTATATAGCGTATACGTATTATACATATTTATAAATCTAAATTATAATGAAAATAAGAATATCTTCTTTTAAACAGGAAAGATTTTTATCGTAATATTGTGGAATAGAGTAATATTGTAGAATAGCAGCATAATTGAAATAAGAAATAACGTGTATCGTTTCCCGAAGAGAGGGTGTGCATACCATGCGGTTGAATCAATTTCGTTTTTTAGATGCGTTAAAAAAATACGGAACGATTTCCAGAGCGGCGGAGCAGATGTATATCAGCCAGCCGTCGTTAAGTGCGGCCATTAAAGAGCTGGAGGAAGAGCTTGGGTTTGAAGTGGTAACGCGTACCCGAAAAGGGGTGGTGTTTACCGCACTGGGAGAACAGGTTCTGGAACACAGCAAGCGGATTCTGCAGGAAGTGGAGGAAATTCAGAACTTAAGCGGCAAGGCAGACCGGATGTATCAGGGGTCGCTTTCCATTGGCTGTGTGCCTTATGTGTATCACAGCATTATTCTGGATACCCTGATGGATATGAAACAGAAATATCCGAAGCTGACAACACGGCTTACCGAAGAAAGCAGCTATTCCATGGCAGAGCAGGTACATCAGCGGGAGCTGGACCTGGCGGTTATTATGACATCCAACATTGAGCGAAACAGCTGGGATGCCACCTTTCAGAAGTATGAGCTGGAATATCAGGAACTGTTTCACGACCGGATGTATTTCTGGGTGGGGCAGAATCATCAGCTCTATCAGCAGGATCATATCACTATGGCAGAGGCGCTGCAGTATCCGTTTATCACATACCGCAATCTGCTGAACAAATTTAACCGCAGTATGCTGCAGGAGTATAATCGCAATCTGGATATTATTCAGCTGGATGACCGGGAAAGTCTGTACCGGTATCTGCGGAAATCACAGGCCATTACCGTTATGCCGATGTGTACCCTGAGCCAGGATGATTATTATCTGAAAGGCATTGTAAAACCATTGCGCATTACCGACCTGGACTGGGAAACACGGGTAGGTATGATTTACCGGAAAGACGAAAAAGTATCTATGGAACAGAAAGAATTTGTATCACTGCTGATGCAGAAAATTCCTAACGATGCACAGGAACTATAACCGTACCGGTAATGCTGTACTGTTTCTTGCATATTGATAGATACTGTGCTATAATTACAAAATACTGCGAATACGCAGAACAATCACATACTAGAGTAGGTAGGGGCGCTACGGCTGAGAGATAGACATCTATCGACCCTCAAACCTGATCTGGATAATGCCAGCGGAGGAAACCACTATGAGAAATTCAAACGTAAAAACCTTGGTTATGATTGCCCTGTTTGCGGCAATTGCATTTGTATTAAACAGCATTAAGCTGTTTACCATGCCTTATGGCGGCAGTGTCAGCTTATGTTCCATGATGCCGGTAATGCTTCTGGCCGTGCTTATGGGAAACCGGGCAGGGCTTGCATGCGGGCTGGTACTGGGGCTGTTATCCATGTTAAACGGCGTATATATTGTACATCCGGCACAGTTTCTGCTGGATTACATTCTGCCATATACCTTTTTAGGGCTGGCCGGGTTCTGGGGATACCAGCACAAAGGCAAAGTATTTCTGGGTGCAGTAATTGCAGTGGTATTAAGCGTAGGCTGCAATATTTTATCCGGTGCCATTTACTTTGGAGCCTATGCACCAGAAGGCATGAACCCGTGGGTGTATTCCATCGTGTATAACCTGATGAGCAACGGCCTGGAAGGCGCATTAAGCATTGTAGTGCTGATGCTTCTGCCATTACAGCGGTTTGCCGATGTTATTGTAAAAAAATAAAGATGTATCGAAAAAGACCTCTGCCGAGTATTCTGCAGAGGTCTTTTTTTTGTGGCTGTTTTATATAGCAGATGATAAAAAGAATATACTTGCTATGTACTGTTTCATCATGTATAGTAACTGTAGAATTACAAATGTAACAGGAAAAGAGGCGTTATATATGGGGATGTTTGAGACGATTATATTCGGTATGTCTGCCGCGTTTATCTGTGTGTATACGCTGTGCTTTATTAAAAAGAAACCGCTGCTTCGGGCGTTCTGGGGCGTGGTGACGATGGTGTTTATTACGCTTTCGGCATATAACTGGCGGCTTGCACTGATCGATAGCGGCAAAAATCCGGCATGGCTCGGGTTTGAGCGGTACCCTATACCGGTAATTCTTGTTGTTATTGTGTTTGCAGGTGGGCTGTATCTTGTGGTATCGGGGTTAAAGCAGAGATTAAATAATAACTGAAGTATTAACATCAGGGAGGCTGCATTGGTATGAAAAAAACAATATTCAGAAAACGATACGGAGTAAAGTTAGCTGCTGTTTTATGTACGGTTGTGATATTTTTAACAGGTTGTACGTCGGCTTCTACCATTGAGGGCAAGCCTTTTGATGTGGATGGTGCCGGGTATTATAAAAATCTACTGCATGCGGATTTTCACGGCTATGCGTTTCATTTTCAGGATG
>JAFOFM010000107.1 GCA_017387265.1 Peptococcaceae bacterium
ACTCCAACCTTAACCCATGAAGAGAAAGTAAATATCGTAAAAGCGGTAAAAGAAGTAATTGGCGGCAAAGCAGCAATCGTGGTTGGTACCGGTACCAACAGCACTGCTACAACTATTGAAGCATCTAAAGAAATGGAAGCTTTAGGCGTAGACGGTCTGTTAGTGGTAGAACCCTACTACAACAAACCATCTCAGGAAGGTATGTATCAGCACTTTAAAGCGGTTGCAGAAGCAGTTTCCCTGCCGATCATTCTGTACAACATTCCTGGCCGCTGCGGTGTAAACATGAGCCCGGATTTAATTGCACGTCTGTCTAAAATTGATAACATTGTAGCTGTAAAAGAAGCTGCCGGCAGCATTGAACAGGTAAGCCAGATTCGTCAGCTGGTTGATGATGATTTCATTATCTACAGCGGTGATGACTCTCTGACCCTGCCAATGATGGCAGTAGGCGGTTACGGTATCATCAGCGTAGCTGGTCATGTTGTAGGGAACCAGATTCACGCAATGGTAGATGCATATGCAGCTGGCAATGTAAAAGAAGCAGAAGCAATGCACCGTAAACTGTATCCAATCTTCAAATCTCTGTTCATCACTTCCAACCCTGTTCCAGTGAAATTTGCACTGAAACAGCAGGGCTTTGGCAACGGCAAAGTTCGTCTGCCGCTGGTAGAAGCAAATGAAAAAGAACAGGAAGCAGTTCTGAAAACCATGAAAGATCTGGAACTGGTATAAATCTGCAGATAGAACATGTTTCTTTGGGCCGGTCGTTATGAGAAATCATAATGGCCGGTCTTTTTGTTTTTGTGCGCAAATACTTGACTGCAAAGCCATTTTCGGGGATAATATATAAGAATATAGGTATTTTTAACAGGTGCTTTTCAGGAAGGAGTTATATAGATATATGAAACCAGTTGTAGCAATTGTTGGCCGTCCGAATGTGGGTAAATCGACGCTGTTTAACCGTCTGACCCGCAGTCATCTGGCCATTGTAGAAGATTATCCGGGTGTTACCCGTGACCGTCTGTATCAGGATGCGGAATGGAATGACCGCAAATTCACTTTAATCGATACCGGCGGGATTGAAGTAAACAGCGATGATACTATTTTAGCCCGTGTACGTAAACAGGCACAGGTGGCTATGGAAGAAGCCGATGTAATCATCTTTATGTGCGATGTTCGTGTTGGTGTTACTGTAGAGGATATGGAAATTGCCAATATGCTGCGCCGTACCAAAAAAGAAGTTATTCTGGCTGTCAACAAAGTAGAAAACTTTAACAAGCTGGATGATATTTATGAATACTACCAGCTGGGCTTAGGGGAGCCATATCCAATCTCCGCAAGCCATGGTATGAATACCGGCGATCTGTTAGACCGCTTAATGGAGCTTTTAGACGATTTTGAAGACGATGATTATGAACCGGATGTAATTAAAATTGCGGTAGTTGGCCGTCCAAACGTTGGGAAATCTTCTTTAACCAACGCGATTTTAGGGCAGGAGCGTTCCATCGTAAGTAATATTCCTGGTACTACTCGTGATGCTATCGACACGCCGTTTGAACGAAACGGTCAGCGGTATGTAATTGTCGATACTGCAGGTATGCGCCGGAAAAGCAAAGTGGCGGAAACCACAACCGAACGTTACAGCGTTATCCGTTCTCTGCGCGCAGTAGACCGCTGCGATGCCGTATTAATGGTTATCAATGCAGAAGAAGGTTTAATCGAGCAGGACAAAAAAATTGTAGGCTATGCTCACGAACAGGGGAAAGCGGTTATTCTGGTTGTAAACAAATGGGACTTAATCGAAAAAGATGATAAAACCTCTGCAGTAATGGAAAAGAAAATCCGCAGCGAGCTGCTCTTTTTACAGTATGCACCGATGATTTTTGTATCGGCGCAGACCAAACAGCGTGTAAGCAGAATTCTGGATATGGTAAATGTTGCGGTAGAACAGAACAATACCCGTATCAGCACCAGCGTTCTGAACGAAATTATCCGTGATGCGGTACAGCTGAATCCGCCGCCATCCGATAAAGGCAAACGTCTGAAAATCATGTACGCAACACAGAGCGGCGTAAAACCGCCTACTTTTGTTCTGTTTGTAAACGAACCGGAAATTATGCATTTCTCGTATGAGCGTTTCCTGGAAAACAAGATTCGTGAAAACTTCGGCTTTGAAGGGACACCAATCCGCTTTGTTGTGAGAAAACGTTCGACTGAGGAGTGATAGTCTATGTGGATTTTAACAGCTGTTATCGGCTATCTGCTTGGCTCGATTCCGTTCGGATATGTGGTAGGCAAAGCAAAAGGCATTGATATTCGTCAGCATGGCAGCGGCAATGTAGGGTTTACCAATGTATGGCGCACGCTGGGTATTCAGTATGGGCTGATTGTGCTTTTAGGGGACGGCTGGAAAGGCTGGATGAGTGCCTTCTTCGGCTATATGCTTGCTGGCGAGTCCGGCGTTCTGATTGGCAGTTTTATGGCGGTTATGGGCCATATGTTCAGCTGCTTTCTCAAATTTAAAGGCGGTAAAGGGATTGCAACCGGCGGCGGGGTACTGCTGTTTATGTCTCCGATTACACTGGCAATCCTGTTAACCGAAGTTGCACTTGTATGTCTGATTACCCGTTATATGTCTCTGGCATCGATTCTGGCTGCATGGCTGGCTCCGATTCTGCTTTATTATTTCGGTGCGCCGAACAGCTATGTCATCGGGATTGGTGTAGCGGCTATGGTAGTTATTATTCGTCATATTCCGAATATTAAACGACTGATGAATGGTACAGAAAACAAACTGGGACATAAAAAGAAACCGGAAGCATCTGCAGAAGGGAGTACAGAACAATGAGTAAAGTAACGGTATTAGGATGCGGGAGCTGGGGTACAGCTCTGGCAATTGTGCTGGCTCAGAAAGGCCAGCCGGTAACCATGTGGTGTCGTCGTGCAGAACAGGCTGATGAAATAAACAGCACCCGTGAAAATAAAAAATATCTGCCGGGTGTGACTCTGCCGGAACCAATTCAGGTAACCACTGATTTAGCAAAAGCCCTGGATGATGTGGATTATCTGGTACTGGCAGTGCCAAGCCAGACACTGCGTGAAAATCTGGAAGCCATCAAAGGTATGCTGCCGGATAAGACTGTGCTGATTAACACCGCAAAAGGTCTGGAAGTCGGCACCAAACTGCGTATGAGTCAGGTAGTGGAAAGTGTAATTCCAGGGAGCCTGAATCGGTTTGTGGCGCTTTACGGCCCAAGCCATGCGGAAGAGGTTGGCCGTGAAATTCCGACCGCTGTGGTATCCTGCTCACAGAATGCGCAGGTTGCCGAAGCTGTTCAGGATCTGTTCATGGCACCGGCTTTCCGTGTATATACAAACAATGATTTAATCGGCACCGAAATTGGCGGTGCGATTAAAAATATTATCGCCATTGCAACCGGGGCAGCCATTGGTATGGGGCTGGGCGATAACAGCCAGGCAGCGCTGCTGACCCGCGGTATGGCTGAAATTTCCCGTCTGGGCGAAAAACTGGGCGCAGATCCGATGACGTTTTCCGGCCTGACCGGTATCGGCGATTTAGTGGTAACCTGCACAAGCCGTCACAGCCGAAATCATCGCTGCGGTCTGGCGTTAGGCCAGGGCAAGAAACTGGATGAAATCTTAAACGACATGGGCATGGTAGTCGAAGGGGTAAAAACCACAAAAGCAACCATGGAACTGGCTGAAGAACTGGGTATTTCCATGCCGATTACCGAAATGATGTATAAAGTGCTGTTTGAAGATTTCCCGGTAAAACAGGCCGTTGTAGAGTTAATGGGCCGCAATAAGAAAAGCGAACGGGAAAAAGAAATGCTGGGTGTATAATGCGCTGTAAGCAGCATTACAATCCGGCAGATTGATGCAGCATGCCTATATAGATGTAAACACATATTGACGCAAAAGAAAGAACTGTCTGAATTTGATGACGAGGTGATTTCTATGAAACGCAATCCAATTGCAAAAGGGGCGCGGGCAATCTGGAATATGAAAGCCTCTCTGCCTTTAGCTGTGAATCTGATGGCTGATTCCCGTGTAGAACGCACAAACAAACTGATATTCCTGTTTGTGACGATCGGTTATCTGCTGTTCCCGTTTGATTTTATTTTCGACTTTCCGCTGTTTGGGCATATTGATGATCTGGCCATTCTGCTGTATATGCTGAACTGGTTTATCACAAAGACTCCAAAGGATATTCTGGATGAATACGGCTGGGACGAAGTGAAAGAACAGAAACGTCAGGAAAAAGCGGCAAAGAAACGGGAAAAAGAAGCGAAGAAGAAAGAAGAAAAGAATGCTCAGGCGATGGCAGTAATTGCAAAAGTGATGGGCAAAGGGGAATAAAAATTCCCGAACCAGATGTGATTTTATGACAGAAGGTGAAAGGCATGATTATTGATTTACAGAATGTAAGCTACCGGAAAAACGGAAAGCTGATTCTTGATGGTGTCAACTGGCAGGTAGAGGCCGGTGAACACTGGATTATACTCGGGCTGAACGGCTCGGGGAAAACAACCCTTCTTAATATGATTAACGGCTATATTTTCCCGCTGTACGGCGGTTATGCCAATGTACTGGGCTATCAGTTCGGCAGCTGTCCGATTGCTGATTTACGCAAACATATTGGCTGGATCAGCAATGCGCTGACCGAAAATATTCCGGTAAACGATACACCGCTGGAAATTATTCTGAGCGGCAAGTTTGCAAGCCTTGGTCTGTGGGAACAGGTAGGCGACGAAGACATTGCCAAAGCGGAAGCGGTTATGGAAAAACTGGGCATCATGAAACTGCGTGATCGCACATTCTCCAGTCTTTCGCAGGGGGAAAAACAGAAAGTGGTAATCGGTCGCGCGTTAATCAGCGATCCGGAAATTATCATTTTTGACGAAGCCTGCAATGGTCTGGATATCTTCGCCAAGAAAGATCTGTATGACCTTATCGAAAAACTGGCAGAAGACAAAAAAAGCATCTTTTTCGTAACCCATAACACCGATGAGATTCTGCCGATGTTTAACAAAGCGCTGTTAATCAAAGAAGGCAGAATCCATTCCAAAGGGAATCTGAAAGAGGTTATCCAGCTGGATAATCTGCAGGATTTCTATGGTTCGGAAGTGGATGTATTCGAGCGCAATGAACGCTTCTTTATTCATGCAAAGTAAGATATCATATTGATATTGAAGATGAGAAAAAAAAGACTGCTGGTAATATATGCAGTCCTTTTTTGACAAATAAC
>JAFOFM010000108.1 GCA_017387265.1 Peptococcaceae bacterium
AAACATGCGCCGACTTGCGTATTATCTTTCGTACTATCTTGCGTATTATCTTCCGTACTTTATTATTCATCACAATAAAAAAGGCTTCTCCCGAATGTCTTGTTCGGAGAGAAGCCTTTTATTATTTTGGTCTAACCTGTCAGTAATTTTTACATCTTAGTAGTGTAAATCGTTTTTGGTTACGCGTTTACGGAACATCCAGAAGCTCCATGCCTGGTAGCACAGCACGATAGGAACTAATGTTACCGCAACGATGGTCATAATTTTTAAGGTGTACGGACTGGAACTTGCGTTGTAGATGGTCAGGCTCCACAGAGGATCCAGTGTGGAAATCAGAACATTCGGGAACATGGTTGCAAATACCATTACAGTCACGCACAGGATTGCAAAGATGGAAGCCACAAATGCCAGGCCGCTTCTGCCTTTCATCTGCAGAACTACGGAGATGATGAGGCTCAGCGCTGCCAGTGCCACAGCGATGATAGCAATTACAGAGCTCAGGATACCGGTAATCAGTGCGCCGTATACCACCCATGCCACGGTTACAGCCAGCATAGCCACGCCGATTTTTACGGAATAGGCTTTTACGCGTTCGTTCAGCTCTGGAACACCGCTTTTCAGACTCAGGAACAGAGCGCCATGGAATGCAAACACCAGAACAAATACGATGCCGCCTAATAAGGTGTACGGTGTAATTAATGTGAACAGATTGCCTACGAATTCCATGTTGGCGTCAATTGGAACACCAGTCAGGAAGTTGCTTACCGCTACACCGAATAACAGTGCCGGTAACAGGGAACCGACAAAGAATAACCCGTCCCAGGTTTTGCGCCATGCTGCGCTGTCTACTTTACTGCGGAAGTCGATTGCTACCCCGCGTACAATCAGCCCTAACAGAATCAGGAAGAATGCCAGATAGAAACCGCTGAACAGGGTTGCATACCAGTTTGGAAACGCTGCAAAGATTGCGCCGCCTGCGGTTAACAGCCATACTTCGTTACCATCCCAGAAAGGCCCGATGGTATTTAAAATAACTCTGCGCTCGGTATCGTTTTTACCGGCAAACGGAAGCAGAATCCCTACCCCGTAGTCGAAGCCCTCCAGAATAAAGAACCCCGCAAATAACACACCAACCAGAATAAACCACAATACATTCAGTTCCATAGTCTACACCCCCTTCACGTCTAAATCATGTACGTCAACGTCGAGATCATGAATATCTTTTACACCGTTTTTCGCCAGCAGATATACATCTACTACCGCCAGAACGGTATATACTAATGCAAAACCAATCAGAGAAATCAGTACTTCCGGAGCGGAAACCGATTTACTTACGCCTTCGTATACAGTCTGTAAGCCGTATACAATCCAAGGCTGGCGACCCATCTCAGCCAGAATCCAGCCGCCGGTATTTGCCAGGTACGGCAGTGCGATACCAAGGCCTAATAATTTCAGTAATAAGCGGTTGTTTGCCAGTTTACCGGATTTGTTAAGCACCATAGCTGCCAGTGCAAACAGAATCATTAAACCACCTGCACCAACCATTACACGGAATGCCCAGAAACATACAGTTACCGGTGGAATATAATTGCCTTCGCCGTGTTCAGCAACCATTTCCGCCTGCAGTTCATGAATACCGCGTACTTCGCCTTCGAAAGAGTTGTGCATCATGAAGCTCAGCATATTCGGCAGAGCGATTTCAAAGGTGTTTTCGCCTTTTTCTTCATCGATGATAGCTACTAAAGCCAGTGGAGCAGGGTCTTCGGTTTCCCATAAAGCCTCTGCCGCAGCCATTTTCATTGGCTGTTCATCGCCTAAGTGCTGGCCCTGTGCATGGCCTACACCGGCAACCAGTAAAGAACCGATTAATGCGAACACTGCCGCAATTTTCATAGATTTCTGGAAGAACGCTTTATCGTGCCCTTTCAGAAGGTTGATAGCGCTGATACCCAGTACAAAGAACCCTGCTGTTGCCCATGCACCGGTAATTACGTGCGGATACTGGTACCACAGATGTTCGTTTGTTAATAATGCTAAAAAGCTTTCCATTTCGGCACGGCCGTTGTTTAAGGTATAACCAACCGGATTCTGCATAAAGGAGTTCGCTAATAAAATCCAGAATGCCGATACAGAAGAAGCGATTGCTACAATCCACATGCAGGCTGCATGCATCGCCGGTTTTAATTTATCCCAGCCGAAAATCCAGATTCCCAGGAAGGTGGACTCCAGGAAGAATGCGAATAATGCCTCAATAGCTAACGGAGCCCCGAAAATGTCCCCTACGTAGCGGGAATACCCGGACCAGTTCATCCCAAACTGGAATTCCTGTACAATCCCTGTTACAACACCCATTGCGAAGTTGATGAGTAATAATTTACCCCAGAACTTCGCCATTTTTCTGTAATCCTCATTGCCGTTCTTCGCGTAGATGCTTTCCATCAGAGCTACCATTACGGTTAAGCCGATAGTCAGCGGTACGAAGAAGAAGTGATACACGGTCGTTAAACCAAATTGCAATCTTGATAATAATACCAGATCTAACATTGCAAATCCCTCGCCTTCTCATTTGTTGTCGTTTTCATAAGAATATAAATCGTTCAGAATTCCGATACTATTTTATAACCGCATTTTCGAATCTTTAAACAGAAAAATCGAAAACTTTTCCCAGAAATTTTGTATGATATAAAATTGAATTGCAGTAAATTAAAAAAACGTGCAGCGATTGCATAAAAAAGAGCGCCCTTTATAAAAAGGCGCTCCTTTATTATTTGTATTGTTTACTCTTCTTCATTTCGTTCGCCGAACAGAATCTTCGATACCAAAGCCGTAATGCCTGTGGCACAGAGCATACCGTCCATTTCACCGATTTTTTGAGTTTCCTCATCCCATTCGTAGGCGATTTTGCAGCGATTGGCACAGCGTGTGCAGGTGTAAGGAATTTTCATCGTACAGGCTCCTTTCCGGTGCTTCTTT
>JAFOFM010000109.1 GCA_017387265.1 Peptococcaceae bacterium
AATTACCCTGTTCACAAGTAGATTCTTTGTAATAACCGTTATATGCAGAGGATTTATAAAAGTCAAAGGAGGGCATCCATATGAAATCTTATAATTTCGGAGCATTTCAGGCGCAAATTGATATGGATGCTACCAGAGACTGGTATGGGCAATCGGCTGAATGGGGCTGTACATGCGGTCATTGTCGCAATTTTGTGCATCTGGCAAAAGAAAATGTCCTTCCGGCATATATCATGGAACTGCTGAAAGAGCTGGGCATCCCGCCGGAAAAAGCCACCTATGTGTGTGAATTGTATACCGATGATGAGGGGATTCATTATCAGTTCAGTTACCGGCTTGCGGGCACATTTGAGGAGATATCCGATAATACGGAAAAACGGATTACATATCGATGCTGTCATGAGCCTTATCCATATGGCGCGCCGGGTTTTCCTGAACCGCATTTTGATCTGGAGTTTTACGCCGTGCTGCCGTGGGTAATAGAGGAACCGCAAAACAGTTAAGCATACATTACTGATTCTATTGTGATATAGATAGTATTTTCGCTCTATCTGTGTTATAATGGCATCACGTTTGAATATTGATTGCGAAAGCGAGGAATTATCATGGAACAGGAAGTAAACAACAAAATCACACTGGATTACGATGACGGAAGCAGTGTGGAATGTGAAATTTTAGGTGTATTTGAGGCTATCGGCAAGGAATATATTGCGCTTTACTGCGAGGAAACCGACGATATTATTCTGTATCGCTATGTGGAAATCGACGAGCAGAATTTTGAACTGGAAGATATTCCGGAAGAGGATTTCGATGCGGTAAGCGAAGTATTTGAATCCTTTGTAGAAGAGGAAGAAGAATAATTCCGTTTTATGTATGAAAACGCTGGACAGGGGGGAACATATCCCTCTGTCTTTTTTCATAAGCTGTAAAGGGAGGGGGGCAGAACGATGGATATGTCAATTGCATATTTTATTACCGCGGTGGTTTCCTTTTTGCT
This sequence comes from Peptococcaceae bacterium, assembly GCA_017387265.1. Lineage (GTDB taxonomy): Bacteria > Bacillota > Peptococcia > Peptococcales > Peptococcaceae > UBA7185. The sequence goes on from JAFOFM010000109.1 coordinate 998, forward strand.
GGCGGCGGGATATCTGTTTTTTGTAAAACGAAAAAACATCTGGCTGGCAGTATTATTCGTATCGGTATTTGTTGTGAATCTGGGATATCTGGCGCTGGCCTGCTCTTCCACACTGGAGGGGGCACTGCTGGCAAACCGCATTGCATATTTGGGATCGGTGTTTCTGCCGCTGGCGATGCTGATGGGAATCAGTGATGTATGCCGAATCACGATGCCGCGAAGAAGAATCGTTTTTTTAACGGGTATCAGTATTGTGGTGTTTCTGATTGCGGCTTCTCCGGGATATCTGGATTGCTATTATAAAGAAGTATCGCTCGTGTTTGTAAACGGTATGGCAAAGCTGCAGAAAACCTACGGGCCGCTTCATAATGTGTATTATGTGTATCTGTTTGGCTATTTTGCCATGATGGCTGCAGTTGTTGTGTGGAGTATTCGCAAAGGGGCAGTGATATCCGGCCGGTACGGGGCGATTTTGCAGACGGTGGTGCTGTTAAATATCTGTATCTGGCTTGTGGAGCAGCTGGCAGGGTCAACGTTTGAATTTCTGGCGATATCCTATATGATCAGTGAACTTCTGCTTTTCTTTGTTTACGATGTGATGGCGCATGATGGACGCCTTGCAGTTTCTGTGAATACTCAGCCGCAGGAGGAACAAGGGATAGAGAATCCGGAAGTGTTAGATGGTTCGGAAGCGGAGGATGTAACGATTCGACTTTCTGAAGCTATACAGGAGAAGGTGGAACCGCAGGCGGATATTCTGATACCGGCACTGGACATGATGCAGATGATGGCGCAATACTGGCCGGAAGTAGAGCAGTTATCCGCCAGAGAACGTGAGGTTCTGCAGTGTATTTTAGAAGATAAAAAGCGAAAAGAAATTGCAGAAACGCTCTTTATCTCAGAAAATACTGTAAAAACACATATTTCGAAATTATACAGCAAACTTGGTGTTGCCAATAGACGGGAACTTTTATTTCAGCTGGTTCAGCGTCAGCGGGGGGATTCTTCTTCGGCCGGATAGCTGAAAACGGGTTAGTATCTGCAAAACAGGCGGATTTATCCGGTTTCTGATGCAAATCACCCCTGCGGGGGATACCGCTTTATCGCAGTTTCTGATAGGGTTATGGTAAGAAAAGTGCCATATTATCAGAAATGGGGGATCAGCAATGCGGCAGATGACACTTTATATATCTGGTTATACCGATAGAAATATACAGGGTTTGTTTTATGCATCGGAGTATGGAATTGTAACAGAGTTTCACAACCTGACACAGCTTCTGTTTCTGATGGATGATTTACTGGAAAACGCAAATCCGGCAGCAGGGGGACATTTTTTCTGGTGGAAATCCAGACATCGCTCCCGGAATCTTTTAAAGAATCGGGAACGGGAGAAAGAGACACTTGCCACGTTTGAAATCACCAGATTTACCCGAAAAGGTCATAGCTGGCAGGGGGAGATTCACTGGAAGGAAACAGGCGAGACTCTGATGTTTCGAAGCGCACTGGAGCTGATAAAAATACTGGATAATGCGCTGATGGAATAGCTGATGAAAGAATAGAACTATACGGACAGGGGGAATACATCCCCCTGTCTTTTTGTTTAGAGGGGATGTGAACTGGAGCACAAATTTTACCGTTTTGCAGGAAGTTCCTTCTGATATCGCGAATACTAATTAAAAAAACGGGTTAATCGCGTATTGTAAATAAGATAACAGGAGGAGTTTTTATGGCATTTACCGTGTTTACCGACGGATGTTCCAATCTGCCGGGGGAGTTAATTAAACGATTTGATATTCATGTTCTGCCGTGCAGCTATGTAATGGACGGGGAGCCGGGTGTATACGAAGGGGATATTGATGCTTTTGATACCCATGGCTATTATGAGAAACTGCGCAAGGGCTCGGAGATGAAAACCAGCCTTTTAAATGTGAGTCTGTTTTTAGAGCATTTCCGTCCGGAACTGCAGGCCGGCAATGATGTGATTTATGTGGGGATGTCTTCGGGCATCAGCGGCACTATTCAGTCGGCTAATCTGGCAAAGGAACAGCTCAAAACCGAATTCCCTGACCGCACAGTTCGCATTGTGGATTCGCTGGGTGCCGGTTTTGGCCCGGGGCTGTTAAGCCTGCGGGCGGCAGAATTATCTATGGAAGGTAAAAACGCCAATGAGGCGGCGGATATTCTGGATGTGGAAGTCGGCCGTTTATTACAGTTTTTCACCGTGGATGATCTGAATTTCCTCAAACGGACCGGTCGTGTCAGCGGGCCTACCGCAGCAATCGGCACTGTGTTAAATATCAAGCCGTTATTATGGGGCGACCCGACTGGTCATATTGTGGCGTATACCAAATGCCGCGGCCGTCAGAAATCGATGGATGCCATTATTGAACAGTATCGCACCAAAGCGGTGGATCCGCAGAATCAGCGTGTGGCAATCTCCCACGGGGACTGCCCGGAGGATGCGGCCTATATTGCAAAACGGGTGCGTGAAATCGCCGAGCCGAAAGAACTGATTATTGTACCGCACGAACCATTTACCGGTGCCCATGTAGGTCCGGGGATGCTGGCACTGTTCTTCTTTGGGGAAGAGAGAAAATAACCGGAGGAGCGATTTATCATGAAATTGCATAAAAGCGGATTTCTGTTAGGGCTTGTGCTGTGTCTGTTCCTGATTTCCGGCTGTGCGGGGGAAAATACCGAACCTGTGCTGCCTTTTGAGGAGCCGGTGGAACTTGTATTTTCAAGCGGTGCCGGGGCATGGGGCACGGTTTTAGAGCTTGCGCCGGA
>JAFOFM010000110.1 GCA_017387265.1 Peptococcaceae bacterium
GAAGGCGCTTTTGGTCTGGGTGCCGGAAGGGTGCGAACAGTGTTCCGCATTATACTGCCGACAGCTGTACCTGGAATTTTAGCTGGTGTGATTCTGGCAATTGGTCGTATTGTAGGGGAATCGGCAGCGCTGATTTTTTCGGCGGGCACCATTGCAGCAGTGCCGGGCAGTGTATTCGATTCTGCCCGTACGTTGTCAGTGCATATGTACTGTCTGTATTCAGAAGGTCTTTATACCGACCAGGCGGCAGCAACAGCGGTTATTTTACTGTTAATTGTAATTGCAATCAACTGGGTGTCAAATTTTGTGGCAAAGAGAATTTCGAGAGGATAGGAATTTATGAAAATAACAATAGGAGCTAACGAATCATCGAAAGAACTGCAACATATGCAGGAAGCATTTCATATTCGCAATTTGAATTTGTATTATGGTGATTTTCATGCACTGAAAGATATTAACCTGTCTCTGGATGCAAAAGAGATTACTGCCTTTATCGGTCCTTCCGGATGTGGGAAATCCACGCTGCTGAAAACGCTGAACCGCATGAATGATTTAGTGGAAGGCTGCCGGATTACCGGCGAGGTTGCGTTAAACGGCGAGAATATTTATGGCGATATGGATATCAATCTGCTTCGCAAACGAGTAGGGATGGTATTTCAGAAACCAAATCCGTTTCCGATGAGTATTTATGATAATATTGCATTTGGTCCGCGCACACATGGCATTCGCAGTAAAGTGCAGCTGGATGAGATTGTAGAGCAGTCACTTCGCAGTGCAGCCATCTGGGATGAAGTAAAGGATCGTTTGAAAAAAAGTGCTCGAGGGTTATCTGGTGGCCAGCAGCAGCGTTTGTGTATTGCGCGTGCACTGGCCGTAGAACCGGAAATTCTTTTAATGGATGAACCAACATCGGCACTGGATCCGATTTCAACCTCAAAAATAGAAGACCTTGCAGTTGAATTAAAGAAAGATTATACTATTATCATGGTAACCCATAATATGCAACAGGCAGCCCGCATTTCTGACAAAACCGCATTTTTTCTGCTGGGAGAAGTGATTGAGTATAATCAGACAGAAAAACTGTTTTCGCTTCCGCAGGATAAACGGACAGAGGATTATATTACCGGGAGGTTTGGCTGATATGCGGAATAAATTTGATGAGCAGCTGGAATTGCTCAATAGAGAACTGATTGAGATGGGTGCATTGTGTGAACGCTCTTTGAAGATTATTGTGGACGAACTGCTGAGTGGCGATATGACACATAATGAAGAAGTCATTCATGCAGAATCTGAAATTGACCAGAAGGAGCGGGATATCGAGCAGCTCTGTTTAAAACTTCTTTTGCAGCAGCAGCCGGTAGCTGGGGATTTACGTCAGATTTCTGCGGCACTGAAAATGATTACCGATATGGAACGGATTGGCGATCAGACGCAGGACATTGCCGAAATTCTGAATTATGGGACGCTGGGTGCACTGTATCATGACCATGTGCTGGTTCAGATGGCAAAGGCTGCAATGCAGATGGTAACCGGCAGTGTGGATGCCTATGTTCGTAACGATGCATCACTGGCAGAGGCTGTTATGCGGCAGGATGATGAAGTGGACAGACTGTTTTTACGGGAACGGGAAGAACTGATTGCCATTATTGCTGCTGACCCGCAGAGCGGTGAAATTGCGCTGGATCAGATGATGATTGCCAAATATTTTGAACGTATTGGAGACCATGCAGTCAATATTGCAAACTGGGTATATTTTTCCATTACCGGAAGCCACGGGAGAGATGCATAGATGATTTATTGTGTAGAAGACGAGGCCAGCATTCGGGAGCTGGTGGTATATACATTACATGCAACAGGTTATGAGGCACAGGGCTTTGCTGATGGCAAAGCCTTTTGGACTGCTTTGGAACAGGAACTGCCGGAGCTGATTCTGCTGGATATTATGCTGCCGGGTGAAGATGGGCTTCAGATTTTAAAACGTATTCGTACCAATTCGCGTACGGCTGATTTGCCAGTGATTATGGTAACGGCAAAAGGAACAGAATTTGATAAAGTGATAGGGCTTGACAGCGGTGCGGATGATTACATTGCAAAACCTTTTGGTATGATGGAACTGGTAAGCCGCGTGAAAGCTCTTTTGCGTCGCACCCAGAAAACATCTGCCGCAGCAACACTTGCCTGCGGCAATCTTGTATTGAATCATGATATGCACCGGGTTCTGGCCGATGGAAAGGAAGTAGTTCTGACTTATAAAGAATTTGAACTGCTGGAATATTTGCTGGAGAATCGCGGGATTGTTCTTACACGGGATAAAATTCTGGATCGCGTCTGGGGGATTGCTGCAGAAGTAGAAACCCGTACGCTGGATGTGCATATTCGAAGCCTGCGTCATAAGCTGGGAGCGAGTGGAGACTTGATTGAAACCGTGCGCGGGGTAGGCTATCGGATAGGTGAGGATAGATGAAAAAACGAATTTTTCAAAGCATGTGTCTGCTGGCCATTCTGGCTATTGCGATGACAACATTGCTGCAGGGTGTTTTTTTTACTGGCGAATTGTATCAGGCGATGAAACAGCAGCTGGTTCATGAGGCAGTCTGTCTGGCAGAGGCTATGGATAAAAACGATGCCGATTATCTGGAACGGGTGAGTCTGCATAATCCGGAAACAAGAATTACACTGATTGATAAAGATGGTGAAGTTGTTTTTGACAGCCGGATGAAACAGTATGAAAAAATTGAAAATCATAACGAACGACCGGAAGTTGTAGAAGCGAGACAGAGTGGATCTGGGGAGGCGGCGCGCGATTCAGCAACGGTTGGCCAGAAAACATTATATTATGCGATGCTTCTGGATGACGGAAGAGTACTTCGTGTGGGCCATTCTCTGGACAAACTCTGGCATAATATTTTAACAACACTGCCGCAGATTCTTATGGCGGCAGCAGTGCTGTTTGCACTGGCGGTCCCTCTGGTTCGCAGACTGGTGCAGAAGATTGTGGTGCCGATTCATACTCTGAATCTGGAAAATCCGCTGGATAATGAAATGTATGATGAGCTTTCGCCGTTACTTTATCGAATTTCGAGACAGAATACGCAGATTCAGAACCAGCTGAAAGAACTGGAAGAACGGCAGAAAGAATTTGCCACTCTGAC
>JAFOFM010000111.1 GCA_017387265.1 Peptococcaceae bacterium
CAGTACATCATCGTCAGGAAGCTCCAGCCACAGTTTTCTGGTTTCCGGCGCTGTTTTCATCAGAAAGTGCAATAGGCCAGTGCGGGCCTCTTCGCTGCACCATGCCATTTCCCGAATCAGGATGGCGTCTTCCAGTTCAGTCCAGAAGCAGTAGCCCTCTGCCCGGCCACCCTGTTCGATCAGATAACATCTGGTCTGATCCAGAGCGCCGTCTTCCAGCAGAAGCTGCCAGCTTTCCCGGCTGCGAACCACAAAGCCGTCATATGCGCCAGTATACTGTTCATAAATACGCTGCAGCTCATCAATAACCGTAAAAGCGTCGGTTTCGTTCACAACGCCCCAGGGTTTTGCAGCACAGCGCAATTCTTTTGGATATATTTTTATCTGCTGATGAAAATAGCAGAACGGATAACCGTAGCGGTAATAAAACTGCCCTTCAAACGGCATCAGCAGACTGACAGCATGCTGTCTCTGCCGTTCCAGTTCCAGACATGCGCTTAAAAGCCTGCGGGCATAGCCCCGGTTTCGTGCCTCCGGCGCCGTATCCACGCCGACTACATAGCCGCAGTCCAGTTTTCTGCCGCGCAGCTGAATGGCATACGGAATTACCTGTGCCGATGCCAGCAGATTCTTATTATCAAAAATCCCCAGTGTGTGTTCATGCCGGTAATACCGGTTAAAATACCAGTCCACAAAGGCCGGGGTATCATCAAAGCAGGTGCTCCACAGAGCCTTTATCTGGCCGGTGTCAGCCTCTTCCGCTCTGCGGCAGATTACGGTATCGGTCATGCCTGATACACTCCCTTGTATTTTTTCACCAGCGCAACAGGATGGTAGGACATTTTTGCTTTGCGCAGCCCTTCATCGCCGGTGTCCTCCTCGCGGTTTACAAAAGCCACATCGGGCCACTGGTGCAGCAGAAACTCCTGGTTAATGGCACTGTATAAACCGTTGATTGTGCCGTTGGCCTTTTCCACATGAATAACCACGGTCTCATCATTGATTTTTTCACCCATGGTGAAGGCTTCTATCTGGCCGTTTAAACGAATCACAGCGCCTTTATAATCCAGTTCGCCGAAATGATCCAGCGCCTCCCGGATGGCCTGTTTTTCGCAGATCAGCCCCGGGCTGAATTTACCGCTGCATTCTTTCTGTTTGCACCACAGGTTGATATACTCCCACACGTCTTCCAGCATGTCGGCTGTCAGCGGCTGATACTCGTAATCGGGATAATTTTTACGGAAATTGCTCAGATGATTCCGTTTGCTGTGATATTTGCGGCCTTTCAGTTCCCGCAGGTCATCGCCGTTATATAAATAATCCTCTAAATCCCGTTCTTCCTCCAGCTCGAACATACCCGGGCAGGTTTCTTCCAGTACTGTTTTAAAGGACTCGGTTACAGCGCGCAGCATCAAAGGCTTGCCGAGGGCTGCAAAATAGTCCCGCAGCTTCAAAAGCACCGCTTTCAGATCACAGGCAGCGTAATCGCCAAAAGGCGGCAGAATCCAGCTGTCATCCGCCTGCCCCGGTTTTACAACTAAAAGCCCGTCAACAATTGCCCACTGTACGGCATAGCATTCCCGCCAGATAAACATATTGGTAAATGTACACTCCGAATTATTGTACTGTCCTTTTCTGAAATATGTATTAATAAGTTCTTTATCTTCCAGTTTTAAATCTCGAAATTCGATCATAGTTGCTCACCCGTTTATTAAAATTTCCTTAGGATTTTTTACTATGTTATTTATATCCATTCTGTCTGAAAACGAAACAATTACATACAGTTTCTTAACCCAACCTTAAGAATTCTACACAGAATCCACACTTCCCTTTTTTCTGCTAACATTGTATCATAAATAGTATCAGATAAGGATGTGAATTTTATGTCGCAAGCAAACTTTCAAAAAGCAGAGCAGCTTTCTATTTACTCCGGCAACTGCCTGCGCAGCCGCAGTCCGTTAAGTACCTGCGCCAGCTGCGAAACACTCTGCCCGGAACAGGCTCTGCTGTTTCAGGATGATAAATGGCAGGCGCAAAACTGCAGCCTGTGCGGCTTATGCGCTATGGTCTGCCCGGGTCAGGTATTCCAGATTGACCAGCATCGGGTTATGCAGCATCAGAAAGGGCAGCCCCTTTTTTTATGCTGCAGTCAGAATACGCAGGCTCCAGCGGAAGCAATCCGCGTTAACTGCCTGCAGCAGTTTTCGCCGCTCTCTCTGATTTATTTATTATACCACCATCCGCAGCTCACCCTGTATATTGTGCCGTCAGAGTGCCAGAGCTGCCGCCACAGCTGGTACGCCCAGGGGCTTTTACAGCAGCTGGAGCAATACCGGATTCCTTCCGATAAACTGCAGATTATTATGCAGGAAGCGGGCGAACCATCCGCTGCTGATGGAAATCAGCGCCGGGAGCTGTTTCGGGACCTGTTCCGCCGCACGGAACGTCATTCCAGAAAAGCGGCTATGCAGACAGTAGACAAACTGACGGCTGTCTTTTCTTCTGCGGAAGTACCGGTAGAGCAGACGGAAATTTTCCCTACCCGCCTTCCGCTCTATGCCATGTACGTAAAAAAACAGCTGCCGGTTCAGAGCGAAGCCGAGCTGCCGTTTCGTCAGCTTGTGTGCAGTGCCTGCACCTTCTGCAGCGCCTGCACTCACGTCTGCCCGACACAGGCTCTCACACTGCTGACATCGGAAAACGAAAAAAGCCTGCAGTTCCAGCCGGAGCTCTGCATTAACTGCGGCCTCTGCCAGTCGGTCTGCATGCAGCGCGGGCTGGAATGGGACGATTTTTTAACCCAGGGGCAGTTTCTGGAGACACCGAAAACCATCGCCCGCAGCGCCGAAAAAATCTGCTCTGCATGTGAACACGAATTTTATCAGTGGCCGGACACCGAAGACAGCATATGTAGCTTCTGCCGCCGCTAAACTGGTTTTAACGTGTCAGCAGGCCGTTTTAATAGAGAACTTACGCTTGCACCGGTACAGCCTGTATAAAGCAAAAATAAAAACGCTGCTGCCTTCCTCGTAGTGTTACGACG
>JAFOFM010000112.1 GCA_017387265.1 Peptococcaceae bacterium
AAGTAAATAACAGAATTTCGGGTCTCGTACCTGATGAATCTGCGGATAAAATGTGAACACCGCCAGTTCTTCTCCATGATTGTCGGCAATCTGCCGCCCAATGTGTATCAGCTGCTGATGCCCTTTATGAATTCCATCGAAATTACCTAGCACAACGGTGCGATAGCTTCGGGTTGTCACGCGTTTTCACCACACTTAAAGACTTTATTCGGCTGGAAACTGCTCTTTACAATTTCACCGATTGCCATAAGGTTCCCCTCTTTATCCAGCGCCCGGCACACGGTACCTTCCGCCAGATCCGCCGCGCCCGGTACCCGCTGCGAGAGGCCATTCTGCACACGGCTGGTCATAACTGCATCGGTCACGGTTAACGCCGGCATATCGGCAAGGCTGGTATTCATATCCATCAGAAATTCTTCCGGATGTTCCGCCTCTTCCAGACGAGATAAGGCAACGGCTGTATCCGCCCCGAACACACCGCTTTTTGTGCGCATCAGGTAGGCCATATGACCGCTGCTTTCACAGGCACGGGCAATATCCTGACACAATGTCCGGATATAGGTGCCTTTGCCGCAGCGGATTTCCAGCATTGCCGATTCAGGCTGATACATCAGCACTTTGATTTCATGAATCATAACCGGCCGCGCTTCCACTTCCACGTCAATGCCCTGACGAGCCAGCTTATAAAGCGGCTGTCCATCTTTTTTGATAGCCGAGTACATAGGGGGAACCTGCTGAATTTCACCAATGAATTTCTGTGTTACCGCTACAAATTCCTCTCTTGTGAGGCTCGGCAGCTCTGTTTTCACAGTTACCTCCCCGGACGCATCCTGGGTATTGGTTTCTGTGCCAAACATGAGCACAGTTTTATAGGTTTTTTCCTTATCGGTCAGGTATTCCACCAGCCGGGTGGCCTGACCAATACAAACAGGCAGCACACCAACTGCATCAGGATCTAATGTGCCGGTGTGCCCAACTTTTCTGGTATGATAAATTCTCCGCAGTTTTGCCACCACATCATGGGAGGTCATCCCTGCCGGTTTCATTACATTTACAATTCCATCCATAGTCAATGCTGTTCCGTTTCTTCAATATATTTTTGTACCGCCGGTACCAGCTGCTCGGCAGCCGGTTCAGCCGCGCATTCAAAAGAGCATCCTGCTGCACGGATATGACCGCCGCCGCCAAACTGGTTGGCAATCGCATTAACATCAGCCCATGCTTTGCTTCGCAGGCTTACTTTTGTTTTATTCTCACCTACACCGCGAAACAGCATCGCTACTTCAACACCGTCAATATCTTTGATTGTGTTGATAAGTCCGTCAATATCGGTACTTTCCGGCTGCAGTTCCTGCATCATATCATAATGCAGCTTGCTCCACGCATATTTGCCGTTTCGGGAAATGTGCAAATCATTCAGGATATACTTCATCAGTGCAATACGCTTATGCGAGCTGCTTTCATAGATATTAAGCCGCAATGCGTTCGTATCGGCACCGCAGTCTTTTAATTCTGCCGCAATACGAAGGGTTTCCGACGTCACATTGTCAAACAGGAAATTTCCGGTATCGGTACTCAGCCCCATATAAAGCGCTGTCGCAATCTCCGGTGTAATTTCTGCTCCCAGTGCGCAGATTACATGGTACATATTCTGGCAGTTGGCAGCCGCATCGGCTTTCACATAATTAAGCATCCCATACTGCTTATTGCTCGCATGATGGTCAATATTGATAATCATGCGTCCGTTTAGCGCCGGATGGTCGGTCGAATAACCGGCCAGCTCCATGTTTGCGCAGTCTACAAACACAACCGTTTCCGGCAGTTCCAGCCCCTCTGTATAGGGCTGAATCTGCCAGTTTCCAGCAGCAAAACGATATTTTTCGGATATTGTATCGTTATTTAACAGCATTGTTTCAACGCCTGCATTGCTCAGTGCCGACGCCAGCGCCAGCTGAGAGCCTAATGTGTCGCCATCCGGGTTATTATGCGAAATAATGGCAACACACTTCTGGCTGAGCAGAACATCTCTGATTTGTGTCATCACCTGCTGCATGATGGTTCCTCCTGTTAGTCCTGTTCCTGCTCCTGTTTAATCTGGTGTAAAATCGATTCAATTTTTGCACCATACTGCAGCGAGTCATCAAGCTTGAAAATCAGTTCCGGAACAACACGCAGCTTCAGACGTCTACTTAACTCGCTGCGCATATATTTCGATGCCGCTTTCATGCCATCCAGAGCATCCTGGCGCTGTCTATCCGAGCCATAGCGGCTGATATAAACCGTTGCATAGCTTAAGTCGCCAGTTACTTCCACATCGGTGATGCTGATTAAGCTGTCTACACGAGGGTCTTTGATACCGTTGCGAATCAGTAACACCAGTTCTTTTTTAATTTCCTCACCAACACGGTTTGGACGTACTTTCATGTTGCTCACCTCTCAGGCTTATAATGCCCGTTTTACTTCCTCAAATGTATATGCCTCTAAAATGTCGCCTTCTTTGATATCGTTGAAACGTTCAAAGCCCAGACCGCATTCATAACCGGTTGCTACTTCTTTCACGTCGTCTTTGAAACGTTTCAGAGAGCCCAGGTTGCCGTCGTGAATTACAACGCCGTCACGAACTACGCGCACACGTGCATTACGGGTGATTTTACCTTCGGTTACATAACAGCCGGCAACCACACCAACTTTAGGCACTTTGAAGGTGCTGCGAACTTCTGCCTGACCCAGTTCCACTTCTTTGATATCTGGGGACAGCATACCGGATAACGCTGCTTTTACATCTTCAATTGCTTCGTAAATTACACGGTAGGTGTTAATCTGAATTTCTTCTTTTTCAGCCAGTTTACGAGCACCAACATCCGGACGTACGTTAAAGCCGATGATCAGCGCATTAGATGCCGCTGCCAGCATAACGTCAGCTTCACGGATACCGCCTACTGCGGTACGAATGATATTTACACGAACTTCGGCATTACCCAGTTTTTCCAGGGACTGACGAATCGCTTCGATAGAACCCTGAACGTCTGCTTTCAGAATAATGTTCAGTTCTTTAATTTCGCCTTCTTTAATCTGTGCGAATAAATCTTCCAGAGATACTTTTGTATTGCGTGCGATTTCCTGCATGTGTTTTTCTTTCTGGCGTTTGTCAGCTACCTGTTTAGCCAGTTTTTCGTTATCTACAGCAATGTAATCATCACCCGCTTCTGGAACTTCGTTTAAGCCCAGAATTTCAACCGGCACGGATGGACCAGCTGTTTTCAGAGTACGGCCGTTGTAGTCGAACATTGCACGGATTCTACCCTGTGTAGTACCTACAATCAGGAAGTCCCCTACATGCAGAGTACCGGTCTGAACCAGTAAGGTTGCAACAGGACCGCGACCTTTATCCAGTTTGGATTCGATAACTTTCCCTTTTGCATTGCGGTTTGGATTTGCTTTCAGTTCGCCCATTTCCGCTACCAGCAGAATCATGTCTAACAGTTCATCAATACCGATACCTTTTTTCGCGGATACTGGTACCATAATGGTATCGCCGCCCCATTCCTCGGAAATCAGACCATAGTTGGTCAGTTCCTGTTTAATGCGGTCTGGGTCAGCTTCCGGTTTATCCACTTTGTTAATTGCAACGATAATAGGAACACCAGCTGCTTTTGCGTGGTCAATTGCCTCGATGGTCTGTGGCATTACACCGTCATCGGCTGCTACTACCAGAATCGCAATGTCAGTAACCTGAGCACCACGTGCACGCATCGCGGTGAACGCTTCGTGACCTGGAGTATCCAGGAAGGTGATTTTCTGCTCATGCGCTTCTACCTGATATGCACCAATGTGCTGTGTGATACCGCCAGCCTCGGTGGAGGTAACATGAGTAGAACGGATTTTGTCCAGCAGAGATGTTTTACCATGGTCAACGTGACCCATAATGGTTACAACTGGTGGACGGTGTTCCAGATCTTCCGGTTTATCCTCTACATCGGTAAACAGTTCTTCTTCTTTGGATACTTTTACTTCTACTGTTGCGCCGAATTCTTCCGCGATAATAGTTGCGGTATCCACATCCAGCTCCTGGTTAATGGTAGCCATTACGCCCATAGCCATCAGTTTCATGATAACGTCAGTCGCTTTTTTACCCATCTGATGAGCCAGGTCCTGAACGGTGATGGTATCTTCCAGTACAACATGATGTTTTACTTCCGCGAATTCTCTTGGAGGTTCTTTTTTCACGTTTTTATTGTTTTTACCACGGTTTTTGTTGTTATTGTTTTTGTGGAAATTGCTGTTTTCATTACGTTTGGAACGAGCAGTCTGTTCCAGTTTGGACTTGGAGTTATCGCTGCTGCTGTTCCAGTCCTGATAACGTTCTTCAACCGCATCTCTGGTAAAGTTTTCGTTGTTGTTTTTACCGGTTGGAGCTACTTTAGGCGCCTGATTGCGAACTGGTGCGGATGGAGTTGCACGGTTTGCATTTACACCAACTCTGCGGTTGGATACGGTATCCTGCTGCTGATTGTTTTTGCGGAACATATCGCCGCCACGATCACCGCCGCGGTTATCGCGATTATCACGGCCGCCGTCTCTATTGTAGCCGCCTTCGCGGTTTGGACGTTTCCCGTCTTTGTTAAAGCCGCCGCGATTATCCTGACCATTTCTGTTCTGGCCTTTGAAATCGCCTTTGCCGTCTTTATTGAAACCGCCTCTATTGTCGCGATTATCTCTGTTATCACGGTTATCTCTGTTATTGTCTCTGTTGTTATCTCTGTTAAAGTTTCTGTTATCGCGGTTTTCGCGATTGTCACGATTGAAACCGCCTCTGTTGTCGCGGTTGTCTCTGTGTTCTCTGTTATCTCTCTGCTCCCGGTTCTGACGATACTCTCTATTTTCCCCGCCAGCAGGTCTGGATTGATTATTCTGCGGTTTCTGACCGGATTTCTGTGTCATATCTCTTTTTCCATTCTCCCTGTAGCTGTTATTTCTATTCTGAGCGCCTGCCTGAGCGGCACCATCTGTTTTCGGCTGTTCCTTTACCGCTTCCGGTTTTGCTTCCATTTTTGGTTTTTCCGGCTGTTTTGCCGCCGGTTTCTGGAAAGCCTGTTTTACTTTTGCAGCTTCTGCTTCTGTAATCGAACTCATATGGTTCTTTACATCTACATCCATTGCTTTTAATTTTTCTATAATCAACTTACTATCAACATTCAGTTCTTTGGCAATTTCGTAAACGCGAGATTTACTCATTAAACCACCCCCAAAAGATGTGTCAATCCTGCATTTTCTTTTTGATAGCCTCTGCCATGTTTTCTTCCATTATTCCGATAATGCCGCGGGGGGACATCCCCACAGCCAGACCCATTTCCAGCTTTGTCGCAGGCAGTACCACCGCCTCAATTCCGTGCTTTTCCGCCTCTTCCTGCCAGTGTGCCTGACGCTGCTCAGAAAGTTCTTCTGAAACAATCAGAAGAGCAAGCCGTTCTTTCGCCAGAAAATTTTCTACGGCCGCATCACCGCCAGCCAGTTTTCCGGCTTTTTGAGCAAAGCCCATCAGTGTTAATACGCCTTTTACATTCATGACAGCTGTTCCTTTAACGATTCATATATTTCCTGTGAAATCGCAGTCTCCAGACTGCGTTCCAGACGTTTGCTTTTTACAACCTTGTTCAGGCATTCCAGATCAGGACAGATATACGCGCCCCGCCCCGGTTTTTTGCCGGTCATATCTACCGAAATTTCACCCTCCGGCGAGCGAACAATACGTACCAGTTCCCGTTTTTCCTTCTTTGCCTGACAGCCCATACAGGTTCTCTGTGGTACTTTTTTCGGCATTGATTAGTCCTCCAGATACTCTTCTACTTCTTCGTAATCCTGATCTTCGTAATCAATACCTGCTTCCTGTGCCTGGCTTTCGCTCTTAATGTCGATTTTCCAGCCGGTCAGTTTTGCAGCTAAACGAGCATTCTGACCTTCTTTACCGATAGCCAGAGACAGCTGGTAATCCGGTACGATTACACGCGCTTTTTTCTCTTCCTCGTTAACCTGTACATCCAGTACTTTTGCAGGGCTTAATGCACTCGCAATATAAACGCCAGGATCTTCATTCCATTTTACGATATCGATTTTTTCACCGCGCAGTTCATCTACAATTGCCTGTACACGGCTCCCTTTTGCACCAATGCATGCACCGATACAATCCACATTTTCATCATGGGAGTATACAGACAGTTTAGAACGGGAACCTGCTTCACGGGCAACCGATTTGATTTCTACAACGCCTTCCTGAATTTCAGGAACTTCCAGTTCAAAGAGACGTTTCAGAAGGCCTGGATGGGTACGGGACACCATAATCTGAGGGCCTTTTGTTGCTTTTCTTACTTCTACGATATAAGTTTTGATGCGGTCAAACATTTCATAGCTTTCCCCTGGAATCTGTTCATTTGGACCCAGAACCGCTTCAATTTTGCCTAAATCGATATAATAGTTACGGTTTTCGATACGCTGAATGGTACCGGTAACAATGTCACTTTCTCTTTCAGAGAATTCGCTGTAAATCATGCCGCGTTCTGCTTCGCGGATACGCTGTACAACCACCTGTTTCGCAGTCTGCGCAGCAATTCGGCCAAAGTTGCGAGGGGTTACTTCTTCCATTACCACTTCGCCAACCTGATAGTTCGGATTCAGTTTCTGAGCATCTTCCAGCGAAATTTCTGTTTTGTCATTCAGAACTTCTTCCACTACGTCATAGCAGGTAAATACGTGAAATTCGCCAGTCACTTCATCAATGTTCACCTGTACATTCTGCACGGAACCAAAATTCTTTTTGTACGCAGAAATCAGTGCTGCTTCCACAGCTTCCAGAATCACTTCCGGTTCAATACCTTTTTCTTTCCCCAGGTCATGTAATGCCTGCATTAATTCTGTACTCACTTTGGTAACTCCTCCTTAATTAAAACTCCCACACCAGATTGGCTTTGCCGATTTGTTTGCGCGGGATTGCAATACTTGTTCCATCTACATC
The DNA here is from genome assembly GCA_017387265.1 of Peptococcaceae bacterium. GTDB lineage: Bacteria > Bacillota > Peptococcia > Peptococcales > Peptococcaceae > UBA7185. The sequence goes on from JAFOFM010000112.1 coordinate 7,010, forward strand.
CAGTGTTACGGTTTCCTCTGTTGTTTCCTGTAAAATACCGATAAACTGTTTTTTGCCTTCCACTTCGGAGAAGGTTTTTACCTGTACCTTTTCTCCCTGGAAGCGTTGAAAATCTTTCGTACGTTTCAGCGGACGCTCAATACCAGGGGAGGATACCTCCAGCCGGTAGGCTTGTGTAATAGGGTCTTTCTCTTCCAGGATATCACTGAATTTACGGCTGATTAATTCACAATCATCCAGATCGATTCCTTCATCGCCCTCTTTGTCAAGAAACAGACGCAGATACCATTCTGCCCCTTCCTTCACATACTCTACATCAATCAGTTCCATACCGTTCTCCAGAACCAGCGGCTCCGCCATTGTCCAGATTGCATCTTCAATTTTACCCATTTTCTCCACCTCACATTTCCAATTCAGTTATATTGTTATAAATTTGTTATAAAAAATCATCGATATAAACAAGAAAGAGCGGGATAGACCCACTCTTTTGGCAAATTTCTCTTCGGTTGAATTTATCATACCACAAAAGCGCTTGAATATCAAGAAAAAAATTACATTTCTGCCCGCAGTTTCGCCGCTTCCGTCAGCTTTTCCAGGGCTTTTTTCTCGATACGGCTTACATAGGAGCGGGATACCTTTAACAGTGCTCCTACCTCTTTCTGCGTCAGCGGTTCTTCGCCATGCAATCCATAACGCAAAATAACAACTTTTTGTTCCCGTTCCGTCAGGCAGCTCAGTTTATCCAGTAAATTCTGATACTCGCAGCTTACTTCCACCATCTCTGCCACCAGATCGCCATCTGTTCCCAGAACGTCTCGCAGACTGATCTGATTTCCGTCATGGTCTGTGCCAATCGGCTCATTCAAAGACACTTCACAGCGCCGTTTTTTTTGCGCCCGCAGGTGCATCAGAATCTCATTTTCCACACAGCGGGCTGTGTAGGTCGCCAGCTTTACGTTTTTGTCTGCCTTAAAGGTATTAATCCCTTTAATCAGACCAATGGTGCCAATAGAAATTAAATCATCCTGTTCTTCCGGCGCACTCTCAAACTTTTTAGCTATATGCGCCACCAGACGAAGATTATGCCGGATTAATATGTCACGGGCCTCTGCATCTCCCTCCTGCAGCCGAACCAGCCACTCCGCCTCTTCCACTTCACTAAGCGGTTGCGGAAAGGCGTTCTGCGACAGATAGCCAGTAAAAAACACCAGCTGTTTTGCAAGTTCCAACAACAAACTCCCCCCTGTTCCAGTGCTTTTAACACCTTATGAGGGAGCGATGTCCTATTATGCAAAAACAAATAAAAAAGCAGATTCCTAAGAATCTGCTTTTGCTGGAGCGGAAGACGAGATTCGAACTCGCGACCCTCGCCTTGGCAAGGCGATGCTCTACCACTGAGCCACTTCCGCATATTTAATTTTTAACTGGTGCGGGTGAAGGGACTTGAACCCATACGGTAAAACCGCCAGATCCTAAGTCTGGTGCGTCTGCCAATTCCGCCACACCCGCAAGAAAAAAGAGATGCGCTAT
>JAFOFM010000113.1 GCA_017387265.1 Peptococcaceae bacterium
AGATGAATGATTATGCGGACTTTGACCTTTCTCTGGAAATTGAAAAAGTCATGCATACTTATCAGATTCGTTTGAAAAGCGTTAAGGATACACACGGAAGGCTTTGGCAGTGTGTTGGTGTCGTGGAAGATATTACCGAAGCTACTTCCCTGCGGAAAGAAGTAAAACTGCGAGAACAGTTTTTAAGCAATACGGTCGGTTTTCTGGCGGTGGATTTGCAGGACGATGCGATTTTACATGTATCTGAAAAACTTTCCACGCATTATGAGAAAGGGATGCGATATTCCACTTTCATGACATTGCAGCTGGAGCATAATATTGCGTCGTCGCATAAAAATTATGTTGACGAGAATCTGCGTCTTTTGAAATTACGTGATAACTATGAAAAAGGGATTCTCAGTCTTGAACTGGAATATCAGGGGTATGACGATGATAAAAATGCAATCTGGCGTGAATGCAGTGTGCATCTGACACAGGACTGGGAGACCGGGCATGCAATGGCTTATCTGGTAATTAAAAATATCGATGCTGACAAGCAGAAAGAGTTTTTACTGCTAGAAAAAGCAAGTCGAGATTATTTAACCGGATTGTATAATCGCGGTGCCGGTCAGGAACGAATTGATCAGTTCCTGCAGGAACAGGCGGCATCTGAAAATGAACATACGCATGTATTTCTGATTCTGGACTTAGATGATTTTAAAAATCTGAATGACACATTTGGTCATCAGATGGGTGACCGCGCGCTGCAGGAAGTTGCCGATATTTTACGCAGTCATTTCCGTGAATACGATATCATCTGCCGTCTGGCAGGCGATGAATTTGTTGTGCTGATAAAAAATCTGCCGTATGATGTTATTCGCAAAAATACAGGGATTCTGCTTCGTAAGCTGCATTTACAGTATCAGCGTGGTCAGCAGACGGTATCGATTTCTGCATCGGCCGGTGTTGCAGTATGGCCTGTGCATGGAACGAATTTCAGGGAATTATATGAAAAGGCCGACAAGGCGCTGTATGATGCAAAAGAAAAAGGCAAAAAAACCTACGAGATCTATAATGAGATTTAAAGCTGTATGTTGTTACAGTTAGAAAAGGGGAGTCCTGTCTATGACAGAAGAAATGGTAAAGACCGAATTTGAGGATGCGACGGAATCTGCAATACCAAGCCGCAGAAGTAAAAACGGGAAAGAAAAAAAGGAGAAATCTGCAATTCGTGAATTTTTAGAGATGGTAATCATTGCTGTGGCACTGGCTGTGTTTATCAAAACCTTTATTGCCGGGAACTATTATATTCCATCGGGGTCGATGGAACCAACCGTTATCACAAATGATAAAGTGATTGTTACGCATTTCAGCTATTATCTGAGTGAACCAAAGCGTGGCGATGTAATTGTATTTGAATATCCGGAAGACCGGACAAAAGATTATATTAAACGCTGTATTGGTCTGCCGGGGGAAACAGTTGAGTTTAAAGACAGTAAACTGTATGTAAATGGTGAGCTGATAGAAGAGCCATATCTGCCGGAAGGACTGGTATTTGATGATTATGGTCCTGTAACGGTTCCAGAAGGTGCTTACTTTATGTGTGGCGATAACCGGAATCATAGTGCAGACAGTCGTGTATGGGGTTTCTTGCCGGAGGATCTGATCATTGGCAAAGCGCAGGTAGTATACTGGCCGTTCGCACACTGGAGAACTCTGTGATTGAATATCTGAGAAGCATAGATAGAAATGAGGTAACAGGATGAGCAGATTAGAAGAACAGATAATGGCATTGCCGGACGCGGATTTTAAACGACTGTATGATATTTTACAGTCGGCTGCTCAGAAAATGAAGGGCGGCTATTCTTACTCCAGTGAGATTTATTCTCTGGAATATGAATTTCCGTTTTCCGCTGTGGATTTAATGGATATTGACGGTCTGATTGCGGCAGCAGCTCGGGAAGCTGGACGTCGCAATATGGCCTGATGGAGGAATTTATGACTAATGCATTAAAAAATAAAAAACCAGGGCCTCGCACATTTCTGATTGGTGCAGCAGCATTTCTGCTGATCCTTGGTGTGGTTCTGTTTTCGATGTTAACCAGTACAGCACCTGCTGATAAGAACAACGAAGAAATGATGACCATCACGATTGAACAGGGTGAAAACGCGAATCAGATTATTGGCAAATTAAAAGAAAACGGTATCATTGATAATGAGCTGGCTTTCAAAATCTATCTGAAAACCCATGATGTTGGCAGCAAATTAAGAGCGGGCAGCTATCAGCTGAGTCCATCTATGACAACCGATGAAATTGTAAATGAACTGCTGACCGGTGTAGGGGAAATGACTCGCTTTACCATTCCGGAAGGCTATACTCTGCGCGATATTGCAGATTTATTTGTTGCTGAGAATATTATGTCTGCCGATACATTCTGGAATCTGGTGCGCACCTATGATATCAGCGGTTATGCGTATATGAAAGGATGTCCGGATAATAATCACCGTTTAGAAGGTTTTCTGTTTCCGGATACCTATTTTGTAGCAAAAGATACCGCGCCGGAAAAAATCTTTGCAATGATGCTGGACCGTTTTGATGAAGTTTGGAATGAAATGCCTGCGAATAAAAGCGGTCTGTCAGCCTATGAGACAGTTATTCTGGCATCTATGGTAGAATCGGAGGCGCGTTTTGATGAAGAACGGCCAACAATTGCGTCTGTATACCTGAATCGTCTGGATATCAATATGCCGATGCAGTGTGACGCTACCATTCTGTATGCAATGCCGGAGCGCAAAACGCAGCTGTATTTTTCCGATTATGAGTATGATTCCATTTATAATACGTACCAGCATGGCGGGCTGACTCCGACTCCTATCTCCAATCCGGGGAAAGAGTCGTTAAAAGCAGCATTCCAGCCGGAAAAAACCGAATATCTGTATTATCTGTGGGATAAAAATAACAATGATGGCCATGTGTTTGCAAAATCGCTGAAAGAACATAATCAGAATCGCCAAACCTATGGTTATTAAAACAGAGGAACCGATATGAAAGATGTACTGGATTTAGACTTACAGCTTTTTTTACGCAATCTGCTTCCTGAAGAACATGCTGTTTTACAGGAAATGCGCGTATTCGCAGAAGAACATCATATTCCGGTCGTGGATCCGGAGGTAGGAAACCTGCTTCATATTTTAACCGGGCTGGTACAGCCGGAAAATATTCTGGAAATCGGCACAGCGATTGGATGTTCTACTATTGCTATGGCGCAGGCTATGGATTGCGGGCGCATCACTAC
>JAFOFM010000114.1 GCA_017387265.1 Peptococcaceae bacterium
CCATAGTTTGTCTTTCCATGATTTTTTGATCTGATAGTCCTTAATCTGCATATCCAGATAATAATAGCTTTTCCGGATAACATCAGCCATACGAGCCTCAATAATCTCAAACCCGTTGGTTTCCAGATAATCTTCAATGTCATGATTTGCACCTGGATGGAAGTTCAGCAGATACTCCCCTACAATTAATACAGTAGGACGAAGATTTGTACGGTCGTATTTTACTTCGCACATCCAGTCAATTGCTTTACTAAAGGCTTTTTTCATTCCAGAAATACCGCCCTTTTCAAGCCCTTCCACCACCGCATCCATTGCACGGTCAAAGGCAGTCTGTGTACTGCCCGCAACAATTTCATACGGCCGAATCTTACGAAGCAGTTCTTCCAGAATATCAATCACCGGCATCGCAAATGCAATATTAATCGCAGTTGGCAGGCTCATTTTAAAGCCCGGATGCAGGTCATGAGAATCCTGATCATCATTGGTCAGAATCGGTACCTGCGGATAACCGGCATCATCCAGTGCTTTTCTCAGGAGTGCACCATAATGGGTCAGACGACAGTCACCAATATATTTACCCATACCAATAGCTACTTCATCCACATTATATTTACCGCTTCTAAGAGCCGCCAGTGCTTCCCCGATAACAATCTGTGCCGGGAAGCAGATATCATTGTGCACATACTGTTTCCCTAAACGAATCGCTTCTTCGCGTCCGATTTCCAATGGAACTGCACGAAGCCCCTGTTTAGACATCGCCGCCGACATAACACGGCAGAATGCATGGGAGGTGTTTGGCACCAGTACAATTTTTTTATTAAAAATCTCTTTTGTAAATTTCACCGGATATGGATCCGACAATGCCTGCACATCGTGCATATCTCTGCACTGATGGCGCTGTTCGGCTGTTTCTACAAAAGAACGTACACGGATTCTCAGCGGACCTGCTGCCTCACTTTCATCCAGTTTCAGAATCAGCGGATTTTTCCCGGAAATATGATTCATCAACCGGATAATTTCATCAGACAAATACGCATCATGACCACAGCCAAAGCTTACTACCTGGGCATATTCCAGATGCGGGCTCCGTGCAGCTAAAATAGCCGACGACAACATACGGGCATGGAAATTATTTACGATATCCAGCCGGCTCATGCGTAAATCCACCTGGTTCACTTCCGGCAGTGCATCAGCTGTTAATACCGGAATTCCCATACTGGTGAACATTTCCGGCAGATTATGATTAACAATCGCATCATTCTGATACGGACGGCTTGCCAGCACCACCGCATAACGGCCGGTGCGCTCCACTTCATCCAGAACTTTCTGTCCTTCCTCTTTCAATTGAGCAATAAATAACTTCTGAGCTTCATCCCCTGCTTTTACTGCAGCTCTTGTCAAATCGGCTGAAATACCAAAAGTATCGTGCATAAAGCGAGTCAGCTGCCGGTCACGGTCAGCATATTCATGCCAGTGAAACAGCGGTGCATCAAATGGAATCCCCCAATTGTCTTCCGGATTATCCGAGTTCCGAATTACAATCGGATAACCTTTTACCACTGCACACATAGATTCACTGGTTTTCTCGGTATTTTCCGACGGTATTGTTGTAATGGACGGCATAAAGATACGATCCACATGCTTTTCCGCCAGATTACGCAAATGGCCATGTACCAGTTTGGCCGGGAAGCAGACTGTATCAGACGATACAGCACTCAAACCCTCCTCATACATGGTGCGGTTGCTGTAATCAGACAGAACAACATCAAAGCCCAGCGCCTGCCAGAATGTTTTCCAGTACGGCATATACTCCCAGTTAAACAGTACACGGGGAAGCCCGATGGTAATATTACGTTTTAAACAGAGCTGTGGATATGCATACTCCTGAAACAACAGTTCCTGACGAATATCATATAAATTAGCCACAGAATCTTTTGTCCGTTTCACCTGTTTTACACGGCTTCGTACATCCTCGTCCTGCGGATTGCCCACAATTTCTCCACGTTCACAGCGATTTCCAGTTACAAAACTGCCGCCGTTCGAAAACTGTACAACAGTACGGCTGCAGTGGTTCACACAAAACGGACAAGGCATGTCGCTTTTCTGTTCGTATGTGAACTGCTGCAGCGCATCAAAGCCTATAAAACTGCTTTCCGTATATCCATCCTGCTCCCGTTTCTGTTTTGTTAACAGCGCCGCACCAATAGCTCCCATCTCACCGGAATATGGAGCGCGAATAACATTCCCATTTCCAATATACTGTTCCAGAGCACGCAGCACTGCATCATTTTTAAAGGTACCGCCCTGTACCATAATTTTTTCGCCCAGTACCGCAGTATTGCTAATGCGTACAACTTTGGTGAATACGTTTTCAATAATGGACCGGCATAACCCTGCCATAATATCATCCGCACTGCATCCGTTTTTCTGTTCCGTAATAATGTTACTGTTCATAAATACTGTACAACGGCTTCCAAGACTTGCTGGACGTTTTGCACGAAAAGCCGCATCAGCAATTTCTGTCACTGGAATATGCAAAGAATCTGCAAATTTTTCTAAAAAGGAACCGCAGCCCGAAGAACATGCTTCATTTAACATAATATTAGTAACTACACCATCGGCCACCCAGATTGCTTTCATATCCTGACCGCCAATATCTAAAATAAACGATACATCAGGTTCATAATGACAG
>JAFOFM010000115.1 GCA_017387265.1 Peptococcaceae bacterium
ATAGCGGAAACTGATGGTTTCCGGCAGTCCAATCTGGCTGTCGATAAACTCGATGTGGGTGATATCGTCCAGATTAAAGATGGCGCCCAGTTCTTTTGCTTTCACGTATTCCTCGATTGGTGTTTCATTGGAAGTAAACATGATATTTTCACCGGTGATGCCGGCTTTTTCACACAGAATTAATTCAGCCAGCGAGCTGCAGTCTCCGCCGAACCCTTCTTCTTTTAGGACTTTTAAAAGATATGGGTTTGGAGCTGCTTTTACTGCATAATACTCCTGAAAATCCGGAGCCCAGCTGAATGCTTTTGTTAAACGACGGGCATTTTCGCGGATTGCCTGTTCATCGTAAATATGAAACGGGGTTGGATACTGTTCGATAATCTGTTCAATCTGTTCCAGTGTAAATGGAAGTGTTTTTTTCATAAATGCGCCTCCTGCGTTCTATCAATCTATATAAACGTATATGGTGTTTATCCTATTCGCAGTATTATATTAGCCCATCTGTTTCGGCAAAATCAAGCGACTTTGAGGGTTATACAAAATACATACATAAATACAAAACCATGAACAGAAATGCAATCCGTGTTGCATTTTGCGCAGATTCGCGTTATAATAACAAAGCAAAAAAGAAGATAAGACAGTTCATTAAGACCATCCTGTCGTTAAACAAAACTAGGCTTGCAGTATATTAGGTATGTGCGTATTGCGGCGTCTGGTTTCAGATGCCGTTTTTTATTTTGGAGGTGCCTATGTTTATTCTAAAAAACGAGATACAGTTTGATACCGCCCATTATCTCAGCGGATATGAAGGCAAATGCAGCAATATTCACGGGCACCGGTACCGTCTGGTGCTGGAACTGGCCAGTGAAACCCTTCATCAGGAAGGGCAGCAGCGCGGCATGGTAGCCGATTTTGGTGAAGTGAAAGCCATGCTGAAATCCATTGCGGATCAGTATGACCATAAATTATTGATTGAAGATAACGAAGACGGCCGTGCGGTGGCAAATGCTCTGAATCAGATGCCAAATCAGTTTGCCATTGTGATGGTGCCTTATCGTCCAACTGCGGAAGAAATGAGCCGCGATATTTATTATCAGATTAAAAATGCCGGCTATCCGGTGTATTCGGTAGAATTATTTGAAACACCGACGAACAGCTGCAAATATCAGGAGGTGCTGTGATGCTTCCTGTGATTGAACAGTTTATTTCGCTGGATGGCGAAGGCCCAACATCCGGAGAACTGGCGTATTTTGTCCGCTTTGAAAAATGCAATCTGCGCTGCAGCTGGTGCGATACCGTTTACTCGTGGGATCATTCGGTACCGGTAACAGAAAAAACACCGCAGCAGATTTATAATGAAATCAAAGAAAGCGGCATTCGCAATGTAACCTTAACTGGCGGGGAACCGCTGATTCAGAGTGATATTATCGAACTTCTGCAGCTTTTAGCTGCCGATGATGCCCTGCTGGTGCACATTGAAACCAATGGTGCGGTAGATATTGCACCATTTCGGAACGCATGCCAGGCAGAAAACATCTTATATATACTGGATTACAAACTGCCGGCACGCGGTATGGAGCAGCAGATGTGCATGGCAAATTTAAAACAGGTGCAGAAAGATGATGTCTATAAATTTGTTATTGCCAGTGAAGAGGATTTAAACCGTGCAGTGGAGCTGGTAAACGAATATGATTTACAGAATCGCTGCCAGGTATTCTTTAGCCCTGTGCGTGAATTAATTGATCCTTTAGTAATTGTAGATAAAATGAAAGAACATTGTTTAAACGGAGTGCGTCTGCAGCTGCAGCTGCACAAAATTCTGTGGCCGAAAGAAATGAGAGGTGTATAACATGGCAATTGATACCGAAAAAATCGCATATCATATTCGCGAAATCCTGGTAGCTCTGGGAGATGATCCGGAACGGGAAGGGTTAAAAGAAACACCGCAGCGTGTGGCAAAAATGTATGCCGAAGTGTTTGACGGGATGAATTATACAAATGAAGAAATTGCCCGCATGTTTGACACGACTTTCGAAGACGAGGATTATCTGAGCCGTCAGAATAACATGGTAGCCGTAACCGAAATTCCGATTTTCAGTTACTGCGAACATCACATGGCGCTGATGTATAATATGACCGTTTCGGTGGCGTATCTGCCGAAAGAAAAAATCATTGGTTTAAGTAAAATTGCCCGCATTGCCGATATGGTGGGTCGTCGATTACAGCTGCAGGAACGCATTGGCAGCGATATCGCGGAAATCGTAGCTATGGTAACCGAAAGCAATGATGTTGCGGTGTTAGTAAAAGGAGAACACAGCTGCATGACTGCCCGCGGCATTAAAAAAGCCGGCACAGTAACTCGTACTGCTACTTTCCGCGGTGTATTTGAAGAGGATATTAATTTGCGTCAGGAAGCATTATTGTTATTAGGACAGAATGCGTAAAGGAGAAGAGTTTATGCAGGGAAAAGCGGTTGTTGTATTCAGCGGCGGGCAGGATTCTACCACATGCCTGTTCTGGGCGCTGAAAAATTTTGATGAAGTCATTGCAGTTACCTTTGATTACGGGCAGCGGCATAAATTAGAAATTGAATGTGCAAAAGAAATCGCAGAGGAGCTGGGTGTGGAGCATCATATTCTGGATATGGCGCTGTTAAATCAGCTGGCGCCGAATGCACTCACACGTGATGATATTCCGGTACAGGCCGGCGAAGACGGTGCGTTGCCGAATACCTTTGTAGAAGGGCGTAATATGCTGTTTTTAACCTTTGCCGGGGTGCTGGCAAAAGTGAAAGGCGCAAAACATATCGTTACCGGGGTTTGTGAAACCGATTTCAGCGGTTATCCGGACTGCCGTGATGTGTTTGTAAAATCGCTGAATGTTACAATGAACCTGGCGATGGATTATGATTTTGTAATCCATACCCCGTTAATGTGGATCGACAAAGCGCAGACCTGGGCGCTGGCCGATGAACTGGGGAAACTGGATTATGTGCGCGAAAAAACGCTTACCTGCTATAATGGTATCAAAGGGGACGGGTGCGGAACATGCCCGGCGTGTGAACTGCGCCGTAATGGTCTGGAAAAATATCTGGCACAGAAAGAAAATTAATAGCTTACGGCAGCTGGCTGCATGCAAGTCTGTTATGTGAGTTATGTATAAGAATAAAAGAAACGTGGATCTGGCA
>JAFOFM010000116.1 GCA_017387265.1 Peptococcaceae bacterium
ATGTTTCTGTACAGTTTCGTTCATCCTCAATTCCTCCTTATTCTGTTTCCATCGCCTTGCTGTTAAAAGTTTCGGTATGTTCTCCAGCCAGCATTTCAAGAATCAGCTTTCGCAGCTGGCTGGCAAATTGCATATCCTGCTCTTTCGTCCGTTTCGAAGGTCCTTTTGTTCGGCCACCGCTTCTCCGGATTTTCTGAGCTGTATGACGACTGGCAAGAAGGCCGTCAATGTTTCCCTCATGATATATCATGCCGCTCTGATGAATGGGTTTGCTTCTTCTTGCAAGACACATAGCTGCCAGCCCATAATCCTGTGTTACCACAATATCACCGGCCTTCACCATATTAACCAGCGCAAAATCTACACTGTCGGCACCCTGAGATAATACGACAGTATATGCCCCCTCACGGTTAAAATAATGCGCAGTATCACAAAGAATAATGCACTCTAGTGAAAATTCCTTTGCCAGCGAAACTGTCTCATCCACTACCGGACATCCATCGGCATCAATCAGAATTCGCATCAGCCGTCTTCCTTTCTGTCCTCTTTCTACGATGATTATATAAGATTTCTCTGCTGGAATAAAGTCATTTTTGCAAAAATTTTCTGCAAAAAACATATAAAAAACGAAGCCGCCGGATTCTCCGACGGCTTCACTATTATACGCATTAGCGTCTTACTTTATTGTCTTATTTGCAACTAGTTCAGCGCTTCTTTTACAGCATCTACAAAACTCTGCGGTACATAAGTACGACCATCACGGATTTCCGGTGCCTGGTCGCGAACCAGCATTCTATTAATGCCATAATTTTCATCGCCGATAATAATAGTTGCAGTAAATGCACCTTTCTGCAGAATTACAGTCCGGCTTTCTGCATCCCACTGAATGTCAAATCCCATACCAGTAACCGCTTCACGCAGGTTGACCATAGCCGGAGCTTTCTCCGGTGTTTCAGAAACCTCTTCCTGAACAGCATCTGCCGGCTGCAGCAGAACAACTCTTTCTGTATAAGCCTGACCAGGATAGCTCATTGCTACTACATCATAGAATAATACTACCTGTGCGCCTGGCTGCAGATCCTGAACAGTTACAATATTTCTAGTACGGAATGGAGAAACCTGGGCATCCTTTGCAACAGTTACCCACATACCGCCATTTTCAGTTGTTAAGCGGATACCATCTTCTGTTTCAGTAACAGCTTCAATTACTGCATAGTTCGGCATTACATCACCTTTAGTGATAACCGCATGCGCATAACTCTGTGCTGGAATGCTCATAGTCATAGCCATACTATGTGCTACTGCTACTTCTTTCCCTTCTAAATCAGCCAGTGTAACCGGGAAACCTGTCTGACCATCCATCAGCCAGGTGTTTTCATCGATATTGAAACGAATTTCGTCCAGTTCAGTTGCTACCAGGATATAGCTTTCCTGTTCGTTAACTTCCTGTACAGTACCAAATGCTTTTGCAAACTGCATAGCCTGTTCCTCCTGAGATACAATTGCAGAATCAGCTGCTGGTGCTTCACTAATCAGTACCGGATTTGCGAATGCAGGTGCCATTGCGGATACAGTTAAAGCAGTAGCTAATGCCAGGGTTACTAATTTTTTGTTTTTCATAATAAAAATCTCCTTTTTGGGGGGTATTATTTACAGTTTATATTCTGTGACCATCTTGTCACATATACAAAGACGCACATCTCAAAGAAAAGTTCCATCATTTTTAAAAAAATTACTAAAAGTTTTATGAACATCGTGCATCCTGTATTATTTCCCCCTTAGCGGACAAATGTCCATATTTTTGTCACATTGCTCTTGTATCTCCCTTGTTTCAGATGCTATAATAGAGAAATCTTAACGTAAAATCTATAGAGTGAAAATTAATAAACTATCATTTACTCGATGACCATAGAAAGGAAGAACGTGACATGAATCTGGACACAACCAACCATCTGGAAAACGTCCGTAAAGCCGCTGCTAATCTGAACGGCGTATTACGGACTACCGATATGATTTACAGCGAATTTTTCAGCAAGGAAACCGGCAACCGGATTTATATTAAACCGGAAAATCTGCAAAGAACAGGCTCCTTTAAAATTCGTGGCGCTTTTAACAAAGTTGCGAATCTGACCGAAGAAGAACGTGCTAAAGGAATCATCGCATCTTCTGCCGGCAACCATGCGCAAGGCGTTGCACTGGCGGCCTCTAAAATGGGAATCAAAGCCACCATTGTTATGCCGCAGGTTACCCCGTTAATCAAAATCGACTCCACAAAATCCTACGGAGCGGATGTTGTTCTGCACGGCAATGTTTATGATGAAGCTTATGCAAAAGCTGTGGAACTGGCAGAAGCCAATGGCTACACCTTTGTTCACCCATACAATGACTATGATGTAATGTGTGGTCAGGGCACTATTGCATTAGAAATTTTAGAAGAACTGGAAGATATCGATCAGATTCTGGTACCAGTAGGCGGCGGCGGTCTGATTAGCGGTATTGCAATGGCAGCAAAAGCCATCAAACCTACTATTCAGGTTATCGGTGTAGAACCAGTAGGCGCAGCCAGCATGACAGCGGCTCTGGATGCTGGTCATGTTGTAACACTGGATAAAGTGCAAACCGGTGCAGAAGGGGTTGCTGTAAAAACCGTAGGTGATTTAGCTCTGGAAGTATGCAGTAAATATGTAGACGGGATTATCCAGGTGACAGAAGATGAAATCATGGAAGCACTGCTCCTGTTACTGGAACGACATAAAATTATTTGTGAAGCTGCTGGTGCCCTTCCTCTGGCTGCCATCAAAAAACTCAATACCCGCAATAAAAATATCGCCTGCGTGGTAAGTGGCGGCAACATCGACATGGTTACCATCTCTTCCACCATCAATTCCGGTCTGGTAACCCGCGGTCGAGTACTGTGCTTTACTGTAGATTTACCGGATACTCCGGGGCAGCTGTTAAGCATCGCGCAGATTTTAAGCGACCACCGGGCAAATGTTATCAAACTGGAACACAACCAGTTTAAAGCCATCGACCGCGTACAGAATGTACAGCTCGAAGTAACCGCTGAAACAAACGGCCACGAACACATCAAAACGGTTATCGATGCACTGGAAGCCGGCGGCTTTAAAGTAAACCGCATTTACTAATCTGAAAGTTTTGAATATCTATAAGCACTTGAACACGCACATATAAAAACGGAAACACAAAAAGACATCCTGTTATTTATTGCCTCTCTCCATACATGGATATGATTCGGCAAACATAATCAGGATGTCTTTCTGTCGTTAATATAGTGTATTCCTATCTTGTTATCCTTGCATAATTTACTCCTGGTCTTTCAGTTCCAGCTTTTGATTCACATGATTTGCAAACAGTTTATATAACGCCGCTGACAGCGGTACGCCAATCAGCATGCCGGTAACACCCATCACTCCACCACCAATGGTAACAGCCGCCAGTACCCACAACCCCGGCAAACCAATGGAATTTCCCACCACGCGCGGATAAATAAGATTGCCTTCCAGCTGCTGCAGCACCACCAGAAAGATTAAAAATATCAGCATTTTAGCCGGATCTACAGTAAATATCATAAAAGCGCCCAGCGCACCGCCAATATAAGCACCCACTACCGGAATTAACGCCGATACCCCGATAATAGTGCCTGTCATCACTGCATATGGCAGCCCCAGAATCGTCATGCCAATAGCACAAAGCACACCCAGAATTACAGCTTCCATACACTGCCCAACAATAAAACTGCTAAATGCCTCATGAACGGTACGCAATACATACAGCACCTTTTCTTTCTGTGTCGGTTTCAAATAAGCACGCATAATTTTTAAGCCCTGTGCATGCAGTGTTTCTTTGCCAAACAGCAGATACAATGCAAAAATCAGCCCGATTACTATTTTAGTTATAATGCCAAAGGCTGATGTGGCAATTCCAACTGCCGAGTTCAGCATATCGCCGGCACTGCTTGCCATCGCATCAAAGGCTTTTTTCAACGATACCGTCCAGTCAAACTCTGCCTGTTCCAGATATTGCTGAATCACTGGAATATAATCAGCATGCATAATCATCCATGCACGACATTCTTCCCACACACGCGGAATTTCCTGAGCAATCAGTGTCAAACTGGATGTTACTTCTGGTAAAACCACATTAATCACCAGCAGCATAATGGCAAACAAAATAACAAACGACAGGATAATACACACCGGTCGTCGACTTTTTTGTACAATCAATTTCTGCGAACCCGGAAAATAAATTTTTTCCAGTCTCACAAGCAGAATATTCAGCACATACGCCATAACACAACCAATAATTAGCGGAGATGCTGCTCCCCAGATTACGCCTCCAAAACCGAGAATTTCCGGCAGATACACAACAGCCAGATACACCAGCGCTACAACCAGTACACACTGTGTAAATTTTTTTAACGACAGATTCGCCATAGATTCCTCTCTCTTTCTTTATATAGCATATAAAACCGTCCTTTTATAATTTATTCCAGCAGCACAAATTTTCCTGCTTTCATTATAAAATAAAAACCATATCTGTGACAAAACAGCCGGATTCATGCATGGCTGCACAAACCCGGCTATAATTTTTAGTGTTCTTTTTTATTCAGCGTTAGCCTCTCCCAGAATTACATCTGCTACTACTTTTTCACCGTTGCGATTTGCAAGAATCCGCAGTTTGTCACCGACTTTGCTTTCATCAATAATATCGCTTAAATCATCGAAATTCTGAATCAGCGTATCATTTACTTTATAAATGATATCACCCGCCTGCAATCCGGCACGCTCTGCAGGACCATGTACCGCAACCTCGGCAATCTGAATCCCCATCGGAATTTCATAACGCTCTGCAGTCTCTGCATCCACCTGATACTGACTGTTAATTGACACACCCAGATATGGACGGCTTACATGCCCTTTACTGATGATTTCCTCAACAATTGGACGCACTTCATTGATACTCAGCGCAAATCCCATGCCTTCTGCATTCGAGGCTACCAGTTTTGCACTGTTGATACCAACTACTTTCCCTTTACTGTTTACTAACGCACCTCCACTATTCCCGCTATTAATTGTAGCATTGGTCTGAATCAGTGTCGCACTGTCAATATAATCTGTCAGCTGACGGTTCAAACCGCTTACAATCCCGTCAGTTACGGTGTTTTCATACCCAAGCGGATTCCCAATCGCTACTACAAGTTCCCCAATCTGCAGCGCCGAAGAATCTCCTAATTCGGCTTCCGGCAGATCTTCTGCCTCCACTTTTAAAACTGCCAGATCACTGGATGCATCCGACCCGATAATGC
>JAFOFM010000117.1 GCA_017387265.1 Peptococcaceae bacterium
CAGACCGCTTATAATGCGGTTTCGCTGTGGAAAATGCCATGCCAGAGGCTCACTCCCTAACGGAAACTCGCTGACAATACAGCCTCTCTCATGGGAAAGAATCGCTTCCGCCAGTGCTGTATTCTGTTTTGGATATACCCGGTCAATGCCGCAGCCTTGTACCGCTACTGTTCCCGCCGGCCCTTCCAGGGCACCTTCATGAGCTTTTGCATCAATGCCGCGGGCTAACCCGCTTATCACACAAACATCAGCCCGGCTTAAATCACGGCCAAGTTCCTGCGCAACACCGAGTCCATAAGCATCCGCCTTACGGCTTCCTACCACAGCAATGCACAATTCGGGCAAATCCTGCAATGCAAGATTTCCTTTTTTGTACAAAATGGCTGGCGGCTGATGAATTTCCCGTAAAATAGCCGGATATTCCGGCATGGAATACAGCAATATGTCAATTTTGTTCAAATTCAGATAAGATTCGACTTTTGAAAGGTCTGTGCCGGCCCGCCTTTTCACAAAACAGCGCCACACCTCTGCAGGAACATCAGGAAACTGATGTCTTAATTCCTGTTCCGGAGCGCTCCATAATTGTTCCCCTGAGATATTCATCAGAATCGTTTTCAGTAAACGCTCATGTTTCTGACTTTCCTCCCAGGATTTGTGCAGTACAGCCCAGATTGCCTTTTCTCTCATAAGCAGAATCCTCTCCAGTCATTTCTCTATTCTGTTTTTTTCGGTCAATAGTATACCTGTCACGATTGGTTTTGAAACGTGTAAAAAGAGAGCAGCTTCACTGCTCTCCCCATTCATTCACAAAAACTTGTAACTGCACAGCTGCAATTTCGTTATCCGCAGATTACGATACAGAAATTACAACGCAGCAAGAATTTCAAGGGCACGTTCCGCCATTACCATCTGTCCATGTTCCACAAAGAATTCCGATACCGTACGGATTTCGTCACCAAACTCCATCAGTACCGCTGCACCGGAATCGGTGAGCCATTCTTTTTCCTGCAGAACGAGATAGTAGAAGTTTTCATAACGCAGCAGCTGGCTGGCACCATCATATGATGGTTTCAGCAAATGAGCCGCCTGAATAACATCCTCTAATGTTTCAAACCGAT
This sequence comes from Peptococcaceae bacterium, assembly GCA_017387265.1. Taxonomy (GTDB): domain Bacteria; phylum Bacillota; class Peptococcia; order Peptococcales; family Peptococcaceae; genus UBA7185. The sequence goes on from JAFOFM010000117.1 coordinate 1,119, forward strand.
AAACAGCTTCTTCGGCCTGAATCTCCGGCAGTTCATCCTCTATGCCAAGTTCATCCATAAGCGCCTGCCCAAGTCCTTCAATATCCAGATCAAATGGTAAACGCGGCTGACCGCCTTTCAGTTTGGTTACAGTAAGCAGCAGACTTTCTCCTGTCATAGGATACGCCTCAATCATCAGCTGCGCGTTGTTGCCTACATCAAAGCCGCATGCCTCTCTGGCTTCTTCCAGTATTTCATAGAACAGTTTCTGCGCATCCGGATTATGCGGAGCCAGATCCCACTTCTGCATATCATGCTTTGCCATATCTTCTTTGCTGATAATAATCTGCAGTTTATCATCATTCACCAGATTAAATTTCAAAGTCTGCCACCTCCAGAATGGACGGAATTAATTCAATATTATAGGGGAGTCTCGTAAATTGTCAAGTTCCTTCCTATATTGTTCTGTATTTTATGCCGGTTCTGTGGTATACTGACACAGAAATTTCTCCGTATCGGAGGTGCATTTATGCAGAAAAACGATCATAAATGGTTTTTAAGCAAAGTCAAACAGGCCATTCGACAATATAATATGATAGAACCGGGCGACCGTATTGCCGTGGCATTATCCGGTGGAAAAGACAGCCTTGTGCTTTTATGGATTCTGCAGCAGCTGCAGAACTATTCCCATCTGGATTTCACCATTCATGCAGTCCACATTGACTGCGGCTGGCCTGATCAGGATATAGAGTTCATGTCGAAACTCTGTTCTAACTTGTCTATTCCACTTGCATTTGAAAAATCCTGCATCGCGCAGGCAATCTTTCCAGACGGAAAGCTGATTGATAATCCATGCGCATTGTGCAGCCGTCTTCGACGCGGAGCACTTTTGCAGTGGGCAGAAAAAAACGGCTGCCGTAAAATTGCGCTTGGACATCATGCCGATGATGTAGCAGAAACACTGTTTTTAAACCTTCTGCATGGAGGCCGCTATGAAGTATTTGCGCCTCGAATTGATTACGAAGACCGCGGGATCTCTATTATCCGTCCGCTTGTTTACCTGGATGAACAGACATGTATCCGCATTGCAGAACGGGAACAGATGACTCCTATGAAAAATACCTGCCCGGTAGACCATCAGACGACACGACAGGAAATCAAAGAACTGCTGAATAGCATCCGCATGCAGTATCCGGACTTAAACCGAAAAATTCTGCATTCTCTGGAACATGCCGAACCGGAAGATTTCTGGAACCATTAAACCATTGCGTGACGATTGCGTTGTACCCAATCGTCATATGTAACTCCATATATAATATAGAAGCAAAACAAAAAGACAACGTCTCAAAATGAACGACGTTGTCTTTTATTTTATGTGACTGCTATATTATCTGGCATCATCTAAAATCGCCTGTAACAGCCCGGTGCAGCCGCGCAGCACATCATCATAGGTA
>JAFOFM010000118.1 GCA_017387265.1 Peptococcaceae bacterium
ACCAGATGATCAAACGGGATGGCTGCAGCCACTTCTACCGTTTTACGGGCATTTTTGAAGGTTACAGGGCCACCTAACCCGATATAAAAGCCCAGTTTGATGACTTCAAGAGCCATTTCCACACTTCCGGAAAATGCATGCAGAATGCCGCCCACCTGACGGGCATTGCTGTTTTTTAAGATATCCAGTGTATCGCCATGCGCTTCGCGGTCGTGAATGACCAGCGGCTTTTTCAGCTGACAGGCTAAATCGATATGCTGCTGGAATAATACTTTCTGGGCATCTTTGGTGGAGGTATCCCAGTAATAATCCAGGCCGGTTTCGCCGATACCGACTACTTTCGGATGTTCAGCCAGTTTACAGATCATATCCCAGCCTTCCGGGGTGTAGGTTTTTACATCTTCCGGATGGAGACCAACTGCAGCGTATAATTTATCATACTGCTCGGCCAGTGCTACTGTGCGGGGGCAGTCATCCAGATTACAGCCGATGTTAACCACCAGAGCCATATTATCGTAAATGTTCCGGATGACCTGATCACGGTCATCGTTAAACTGGTCATCCAGAATGTGTGCGTGTGTATCAAATAAATTCATCATAAGCGTATCCTTCTGTTAGCAAACGGTGGAGCCGGATGGAATATCTTCGTGTGTTACCTGTAATACCTGCAGCAGGCTGTCGTCATCGGTTGCAGCGGATAACAGCATCCCGTGGGACATAATGCCGCGGATTTTTTTCGGTGCCAGGTTTGCAACCAGTACCAGTTTTTTGCCGATTAATGCTTCCGGATTTTCGTAGAATTTTGCGATGCCGGAAACAACGGTGCGGATTTCGTCGCCCATTTTTAATTTGAACTGCAGCAGTTTATCTGCTTTTTCCACTTTGCTGCATTCCAGAACTTCCACTACGCGTAAGTCCAGTTTTGCAAAGTCATCATAGGTGATTTCCGCTTTACCTTCCGCAGCAGGTGCTTCTTCCGCTTTTGCTTCCTGTTTTGCTTCTTTTTTGGATTCTTTAGCTGGTTTTTCTTCTTTTGCTTCTTCTTTTGGCAGATCCAGAGTTTTTGGGTCAATACGAGGGAAGATAGCTTCTTTTTTGCATACTTTTACGCCGGTTTCCACATTGCCCCATGTGCAGCCGTCTGCCCATGTGCAGTTTTCTAAATTCTGACCAGTCTGTTCCGCAACTTTACCTGGAACCAGAGGCATAAATGGTGTCAGCAGAATAGAGCTGATGCGGATAGATTCCATTAAGTTGTATAAAACAGTGCCCAGTTCGGCTTTTTTGCTTTCGTCTTTGGCCAGAACCCATGGAGCAGTTTCGTCGATATATTTGTTTGCACGGCTGATTAATTTCCAGATAGATGCCAGTGCATTCGGGAAGTCCATTTTTTCTAAATACTGAGCCGCATCGTTCCCTACGGATTCGGCCAGAGCTTTCAGATCAGCGTCGAATTCGCTGGCTGGTGTTTCTGCCGGAGCTGGTACAATGCCTTCAAAATATTTGTCGATCATCGCAACGGAACGGCTAACCAGGTTACCGAAGTCGTTTGCCAGGTCAATATTGATACGGTTTACCAGAGCTTCTTCCGAGTAGTAGCCATCGGAACCGGTGGAAATTTCACGCAGCAGGAAGTAGCGGATGGCATCTACGCCGTATTTGTCTAACAGTACGTTTGGATCTACTACATTGCCTTTGGATTTGGACATTTTGCCGCTGTTTAACAGTACCCAGCCATGACCAAATACCTGTTTTGGCAGAGGCAGGTCAGCCGCCATCAGAATGCAAGGCCAGATAATCGCATGGAAGCGGGCGATGTCTTTCCCTACCAGGTGAATATCTGCAGGCCAGAATTTCTGGAACAGATCATCGTTTTCGCTCATGTAGCCCAGAGCGGAAATATAGTTGGTTAATGCGTCAAACCATACATAAATAACGTGTTTTTCGTTAACAGGAACCGGAATCCCCCAGTCAAATGTAGTACGGGAGATGCACAGATCTTCTAAGCCCTGTTTAATGAAGTTGATCATTTCATTGCGGCGTGCAACCGGCTGAATAAAATCCGGATGGTCTTCGATATACTGCAGCAGCTGGTCCTGATATTTGCTCATTTTAAAGAAATAGCTTTCTTCTTTGATTACTTCAGTTGGACGGCCGCAGTCCGGGCAGTTGCCTTCTACCAGCTGACGCTCGGTAAAGAAAGTTTCGCAAGGGGTGCAGTAATGACCTTCGTATTCAGATTTGTAGATATCGCCTTTATCGTAGATGGTTTTGAAGATTTTCTGTACCACTTCCATATGACGAGGCTGAGTGGTACGGATAAAATCGTCATTGGAGATTAATAAGCGTTCCCACAGAGCCTGGAAGGTAGCTACGATTTTATCGGTGTATTCAATCGGGGTTACACCTTCTGCTTTTGCTACGCGTTCGATTTTCTGGCCGTGTTCGTCAGAACCGGTTAAAAAGTAAGTTTCGTAGCCCTGCATACGTTTGTAGCGGGTCATGGTATCCGCCATAACGGTGCAGTATGCATGGCCGATGTGCAGATTGGCACTTGGATAATAAATCGGGGTTGTAATGTAAAAACGTTTTGCTTCATTCGATGCGTTCATAGATGCAGTCATGAAAAAAGCCTCCTTGAAAAATAATCTTGCAGGAATTTGGGGGTTCCTGTGTAATTGTAATAGTAACATTTCAGAATCCAGAATATGCCATATTGTAAATGGTCGGCTACACGAAAAACAGGTCGATAAAAAACAAAAAACCCGTTCCTGTTTCCTAACAGGGACGAGTTTGAAATCGTGGTACCACCCTGCTTTATTCTGTAAAAAAATACAGAACCTCAGCAGATTGTATAACGGCAATCAACCGGGCAAAATGCCATGCTCCAGGCCCATTTTCGCCGACGCTGACAGTCTGAACTCACAGCAGATGTTCAGCTCTCTGAGCAGCAGCAGTTCGGGTACTCTACCTTTCTTCGCATACAGACATATTTTAACTGGATATAAAATATAGTATAAAAAAAGACGAGCTCTGCGTCAAGGGTTTCTTGCAGAATGCCGGTGAAAGATTTCCCGCCGCGCCGCTGTAGCGAAAAGCGAGTCGAAAATACTATCATTTTACAATATTTTAGACTTTTCAGTAAATTGGATTGACTTTTTTCATGGATAATGGTATCATTTACGCAAGGATAGAAAAGATTGTAAGTTCTGTGTTATAGCAGGAATTCTTAAAAATACGAGGAGGAACGGTTAGCATGAAATCCACAGGTATCGTTCGTAAAGTAGACGAATTAGGAAGAGTAGTTATTCCAATCGAGTTAAGAAGAACTCTGGGTATCGATGAAAAAGATGCACTGGAAATCTACACCGATAACGAAAAAATCGTGCTGAAAAAATATGAACCGGCATGCATTTTCTGCAACAACGCAGAAGGTGTTCAGAACTATAAAGGTAAACTGGTTTGCACCGAATGCGTGAAAAAAATGGTAGAAAACCTGGATCAGACCAGCAATGTTGTTTGATTTAAAAATCGCATAACAAACAAATGTCACGAGGCTGATAGTTTATCTCCTGCGAAATGGCGGAGGATAAACTATCAGCCTCGTTTTTTTATTAAGCGCAGCAGATGAACTGCACATAGAGGAAAAATGGCTTGTGTTTTCGTACGTCTGTTTTTATAATTTATAATAAGGTTGTAGAATTAAACTGATTATACAGACTGACAAACGATCAGAATGGAGGGGGCTGCGCTATGTATCTGCAGGAATTTACACTTCCAGGCGCGGGCTGGGAGGAAGGGTATCTGAGTCCGGTGGATAATCCGGAAATGAAACGCACCTGTTACACAAGTTTTTATCCGTTTCGGATTTTTCCGCAAAAACAGCTGGACACACTGCGCTTTGAACCGGTCACCTTTTTATACGGCGGCAATGGTTCCGGAAAAACCACCCTGCTGAATCTGATTGCAGAGCGGCTGCAGGTAAAACGTGGTGCCAGATATAATCGCAGTGCGTTCTTTTCCGATTATGCAGCAGCATGCCGCTATGAGGCACTGCGGCTCACTGATGAAATTCGGGAACAAAGCCGCATGATAACCAGTGATGATGTGTTTGATTATCTTCTGGATTTGCGCTGCTTAAATGATGGTGTGGATCAGCGCCGGGAAGATTTGCTGGCCGAATATCAGGAAGAACGATATGCATCGTTTCGTATGAAATCACTGGATGATTATGAAAAACTGAAACGAAATAACGATGCTAAACGAATGAGCGGCTCAAACTATGTAAAACAACATGTTATGGCGAATATTCCGGTAAAATCCAACGGCCAGAGCGCATTTGGCTTTTTTACTGAACATATCCGGGAAAATGCGCTGTACTTATTAGATGAACCGGAAAACAGTCTGGCTGCCGATTTGCAAATGGAATTAAGTCAGTTTTTAGAAAATGCTGCCCGGTTTTATCACTGTCAGTTTATTATCGCGACCCATTCGCCGTTTTTACTGGCGATGAAACACTGCCGGATTTATGATTTAGATGCCGTTCCGGTACAGGCAAAGCGGTGGACGGAACTGGAGAATGTGCGGACGTATTTTGACTTTTTTAACAGTCACCGGGCTGATTTTGAATAACCTGGTGAACTGAAAAGATGGACAGCTCAAGGGGTGCGATATGACAGATTCTAATAATAGAAATGAAACCAATAATCATGAAACCATAAATCATGAAAGCATAAATTATGAAAGCATAAATTATGAAAAAGACGCAAAATGCATAACTGCGGCACTGGCTTTTCTGCTGCTGGGCTGTTTCTTTAAATTTATACTGATTGGCTATCAGACTATTGCACTGATTCTCTGGGGAATCGGGGTTCTGATTCTGCTGTTTGGTTATCTTCCGTATAACTGGATGAAACGGCTTGTGGCCGGATGTACAATTTTGTTTGTGATGGGCCTTTGTATCATCGAAATTCCCATTGTTTCCGCCGCAAAAGAAGATATACCGAATGATGCCGATTATCTGATTGTACTGGGGGCAGGGGTGAATGGCACCGAGCCTTCGCTGTCGCTTTATAACCGGCTTGCAGCGTCCGAAAACTGGCTCCGGGAACATCCGAACAGTGTGGCGGTATTAAGCGGCGGGCAGGGTCATAAAGAGCAGATCAGCGAGGCCGAGTGTATGTATCGCTGGCTGGTGCAGAATGGTATAGAGCCGGAGCGGTTATACGATGCGGTCGGATAGTGTGGAGTTCCACATGGGGGTATCCGT
>JAFOFM010000119.1 GCA_017387265.1 Peptococcaceae bacterium
GAATACCAATATTGTTCTGAATGTTGCGTTAAATTATGGCGGTCGTCAGGAGATTGTACATGCGGCTAAGGCAATCTGTGAGGATGTGCAGAATGGCAGACTGACTGTAGATGATATTGATGAGGCGCTGTTTGGCAGTTATCTTTATACGGCAGGGCAGCCGGATCCGGATTTGCTCATTCGCCCGTCTGGTGAAATGAGAGTCAGCAATTTTCTGCTTTGGCAGATTGCATACAGTGAGTTCTGGTGCACCAATATTCTGTGGCCTGATTTCGGTAAAGAACATTTATGGCAGGCTATCTGGGAATATCAGAACCGTGACCGGCGTTTTGGCGGTTTAGGGAAATAAAGGAGTGAATAAACATTGAAACAGAGAATTCTGACTGCACTTGTGGGCGTGCCTGTTTTACTGCTGCTGATGTATCTGGGCGGTGCTCCGTTTGCATTTTTTGTATTTGTTCTTGGTACAGTTGCAGCACATGAATTATATACGATGGCAAAAGGCCGTCACCAGATTTTATTAGTGCCGGTACTCTTAGGGGTATGGGCCATGTTTCTTGCAAGCTGGCTGGGTGTATCGAACTGGTTAACACTGGGTATACTGATAACATTCTGTCTGGTGTTTGGGCATGCGGTGTTTCACTTCCCGGAATTTGATGTTGTGGATATCGCGGTAAACTTTATGGCGCTGATTTATATTGGATGGACTTTATCCCATCTGATTTTACTGGGCAATATGGATAATGGCCGTGTACTGGTATTTATGGCTTTTCTGGCTATGTGGGCTAATGACTCGGGGGCATATTTTATCGGCACCTGGTTCGGTAAACGCCGTCCATGGGGCGCGATCAGTCCGAAAAAAAGTGTGGAAGGCACCATTGGCGGTATTGTTATTACCTGTATCGCGCTGTTCCTGATGAACCTGTACTTTAACTTAATGCCATTAGTGGCTCCGGTATTTATCGGGATTGCAGTGGCAATTATCGGTTTAATCGGTGATTTAATGGAAAGTATGCTGAAACGCTATTATGGCGTGAAAGACTCGGGTAAAATCCTGCCGGGTCATGGCGGTTTTCTGGATCGCTTCGACAGTGTAATGCTGGCGGCACCAATGATGTATTACTGCATTCTGCTGGTGCAGATGTTTTCCCATGGCTCGCATTTAGGCGGCTGGGGTGTATGGATTGGTTTTTAAGAGAGTATTCTTTTTAAGATACAGGGGGCATAATTTATGAAACGATTAGCAGTCCTTGGGGCAACCGGTTCCATCGGTACCCAGACACTGCAGGTTGTGGATGCGTTTCCGGGCTGGTTTGAAGTAACCATTCTGGCCGGGCATAGCAACTGGCAGTTATTATTAGAGCAGGCGGAGAAATATAAACCATCCTGCGTGGTGATTACCGAACCGTCGGCTTATGAAAAATTTAAGCAGCAGAATAAAAACAGCGGTATGACCGTTTTATGCGGTATGCCGGGTGTTTTACAGGCACTGGAGCAGTTTCCTACTGATATGATGGTTGGGGCTATGAGCGGGGCAGCCGGTATTGAGCCTACATTAAAGGCTCTGGAACTGGGCATTGATCTGGCTCTGGCCAACAAGGAAACTCTGGTTTCCGGCGGCAGTCTGGTGCGTAAGGCACAGCAGAAAACCGGGGCGAATATTATTCCAGTCGACAGTGAACATTCGGCGATTTATCAGTGTATTGAAGACGGCAGCAAATGCCTGAACAAAATTCTGTTAACCGCTTCCGGCGGCCCGTTCCGTACCTGGGCAAAAGAGGATTTATACAAAGTTACCAAAGCGCAGGCATTAAAACATCCAAACTGGTCCATGGGTCAGAAAATCACAATCGACTCGGCGACATTAATGAATAAAGGTCTGGAAGTTATCGAAGCAAACTGGCTGTTTAATGTGGATTACGATGATATTCAGGTTCTGGTGCATCCGCAGAGCGTGGTACATTCCATGGTGGAATACGGTGACGGATCTGTGCTGGCTCATCTGGGCAAAGCGGATATGCGCATCCCGATTCAGTATGCGTTAACCTGGCCGGAACGTCAGGCAAATCCATTCCCGAAACTGGATTTTACACAGATTGCAGGTCTGGAATTCTTTGCACCGGATTTTGAAAAATTCCCGGCGCTGAAACTGGCTTATGAAGTCGGCCGTGTAGGGAAATCGGCTCCGGCTGTTTTAAACGGAGCGAATGAGATTGCAGTAGCGGCATTCTTAAAAGAGCAGATTGGCTTTATGGATATTCCGGCTCTGGTGCAGTGGGTTGTAGATTCTCACACACCAGTGGAAATCGAAAACTTTGCTCATCTGCTGGAAATTGACAACTGGGCTCGCGCGAAAGCACAGGAATTTGTGCAGAGCCGGGCATAAGGAGCGTAACAGATGACAACTGCGATTATCGCAATTTTAATTTTTGCATTACTGGTATCGGTACATGAATTCGGTCACTTTATTACCGCAAAACTGTCTGGTATGTATGTAGAGGAATTCAGCATCGGTATGGGACCGCAACTGGTTTCCAAACGCGTCGGTGAAACACGGTATACGCTGCGTGCGCTGCCGTTAGGCGGTTATGTACGTGTTCTCGGTGAAGACATCGGGGAAGAGGAACGAAGCGGTATCGAGCCTGTACAGGTTCCGGAGCATCGTCGTTATCAGAATCGGCCGGTATGGCAGAGAATGATTTTTGCTGCAGCAGGCTCTATTATGAATATGCTGACGGCGGTTGTGATTTTTTCCGTGATGTTTATGGTGCTTGGCGTGGCTGTTCCGATTGAAAATCCGGATACCACAATCTCTGCGCTGGTAGAGGAAGGTCCTGCTTATAATGCAGGTGTGGAGCCGGGTGATAAATTTATTGCTATTGATGGGACTCCGGTCGAAACCTGGGAGGAAATGAACGCCATTATCATGGAAGCCTCTACAGAAGATATTTTAACCGTAACAGTAGAGCGTGAAAGTGAAAACGCTGAACCGGCAGTATTTGACGTGCAGATTCAGCCAATGATGAGCGAAGACGGCAGTCGCGTATTACTTGGTATTTACGGGCAGACCGCGGAGCGTCAGGCAGTTAATCCGATTAAAGCAATTGGATTAGGGGCGCTTAATACCTGGGAAACCACCGTTATGATGGTAGATGTACTCGGTGATTTGTTCACTGGTCAGATTAATATTATGGATGAAGAAGAAGGCTTAACCGGGCCGGTAGGGATTGTTCAGATTATTGATGAATCTGCGAAAGCCGGCTGGGTATATGTATTCAATCTGGCAGCGCTTCTGTCTATTAATCTGGGTGTGATTAATATTCTGCCGATTCCGGCTCTGGATGGCTGCAAACTTGTATTTTTACTGTACGAGGCTCTGCGCGGCAAACCGGTAGCTCCGGAAAAAGAAGGTATGCTGAACATGATTGGCTTTATGCTTTTAATGGGGCTGATTGTGGTGGTAACCTACAAAGATATTATGCGGCTGTTCTTTTAAGCCGTGAAGGAAGACGTTCCTGATAAATATATGAATAATGACTGCAAGAGAAGGTGAAAACATTGCAGAACTTTGAAATGAAGAGAAGAAAAACAAACAGTTTTCAGATTGGCAATGTGGGTGTAGGGTCGGATTATCCCGTTAGCATTC
>JAFOFM010000120.1 GCA_017387265.1 Peptococcaceae bacterium
CTCGGGTTAACAGCAAGAATGTACGCCATGGTCATAAACGTGGTTAAGCCGCCTGTAATTTCCGTTTTTACAGTACTGTTATTCTGTGAAATTTTAAAAAGTCTTTCCAGCATAAAAACAATCTCCTTTTCTTTATATATAACATACAATTTTATATTTTATTATAAAAAATTACACGCTGCCGCGAGATATCACAGCAGCATGTATATACTGTTTTTTATGCAATTACAATACTTTTGCCAGGAAGTTTTTGGTGCGTTCCTGCTGCGGATTGCCAAACAGTTCCTGCGGAGTACCCTGTTCCAGAACTTTCCCGCCGTCAATAAACAGTACACGGTCAGCAACTTCACGAGCAAAACCCATTTCGTGCGTTACAATAACCATTGTCATGCCCTCTTTTGCCAGATCACGGATTACATTTAATACCTCGCCAACCATTTCCGGGTCCAGAGCTGATGTTGGTTCGTCAAAGAGCATAATGTCCGGATGCATAGCCAGAGCGCGAGCAATTGCCACGCGTTGCTGCTGGCCACCGGATAAATTATCCGGATACACTTTTGCTTTTTCCACCAGACCGACTTTTTTTAACAGCTCCATTGCCTCAGCTTCAGCTTTAGCCTTGTCTACACCTTTTACCTTCATCGGTGCCAGAGTGATATTGTCCAGCACGCTCATATGCGGAAACAGATTGAAGCGCTGGAACACCATGCCCATATTTTCACGGATTTTGTTTACATCGTTTTTTTCATCGGTGATTTCCACACCATCTACCAGAATAGAACCAGAGGTCGGTTCTTCAAGCAGATTCAGGCAGCGCAGAAAAGTACTTTTCCCCGAACCAGACGGCCCGATTACACAGACAACCTCCTGATCTTTGATGGTTTCTGTAATGCCGGTTAATACATGCAGTTTACCGAAACTTTTGTGTAAGTCTTTTACTTCAATCATGGCTGTCCCTCCTTACTTGCTGCTCATATTCCATTTCACTTCGATGTAGTTAACTACACGGGAAATGGTGAAAGTTAAAATCAGATATACCGATGCAACGCCGATATATGCCGGGAATGGCGCATATGTGGTAGCAATATAAATCTGACCTGTTTTCAGAATTTCTGTTACGCCGATAACAGCTAACAGAGATGTATCTTTTAACAGTACAATAAATTCGTTACATAATGGCGGGATTACCCGTTTTACAGCCTGAGGCAGAATAATATAACGCATTGCTTTTGTATGACTCATACCTAAGGAACGAGCAGCTTCCATCTGGCCGCGGTCAATAGACTGAATCCCGGAACGGAAAATTTCAGCAATATACGCACCACTGTTTAAACTGCAGACTACAATGGCCGTTGTCATAACACTGAAATGGAACCCGCTGACACCGTCTAAAGAATTCATCAGCCCCGGCACCCCGAAATGGAACAGCAGAATCTGTACATACAGAGGTGTCCCGCGCAGACATTCAATATACACGTTGGAAATAATACGTAATGGCCAGATTTTACTCAGTTTACTCAGTGCCATTACCATACCGATTACCATACCTACGCAAACAGCAATTGCTGTAATTTTGATAGTAATGGCAGCCCCGTCCCACAGACGCGGCATTAACGTCCAGAAATGATACCCAAAATTATTCATTTGCTTTTCAGCACTCCCTTTTTCATGCAATATACCTTATTATTATACCTCAGAATACTGTATTATGGCAAGAATTTCCGCACAAGAAATGAAAAAAAATCGAGGTTATTGCATAAAAAATACTTTTTTATACAACAACCCCGATAATTATTCAGTTAAAGCTATGAATCTGAATGAAAAATTATTCAGCAGCGCCAAAGTATTTGTCAATCAGAGCATCGTAAGTACCATCAGCTTTTACATTTTCCAGACCAGCGTTCAGTTTATCCAGCAGTTCTGTGTTGTCCAGAGATACTGCAATACCAAACTGTTCAGGTACTTCTACTTCGAATTCAGCAGCGATTTTTGCTACTTCTGGGTGAGCTGCAACGTAAGCGCCGTTTACAGGGATGTCCATGATAACAGCGTCAACTTCGCCGTTGCCCAGAGCCAGCATACATACGTTGATGTTTTCCAGCAGTTTTACATCAGCAACAACGCCAGCTTCCTGCAGTTCCAGAGCTTTTGCAGCACCGGTGGTACCCATCTGGGAAGCAACTACTTTACCAGCCAGATCAGCTTCGGAAGTGATGTCAGTATTATCAGCAGCTACAGCAATGTTTAAACCAGCATCGTAGTAAGGGTTGGTGAATGCAACCTGTTCCTGACGTTCAGGAGTAATGCTCATACCAGCGATAGAAGCATCAATCTGGCCGTTCTGCACAGCCATTACCAGACCATCGAATTCCATGTTAACCATTTCTACTTCCATGCCCTGATCAGCAGCGATTGCGTTGATTAAATCAACGTCGAAACCGATGATGGTTTCGCCATCTTCAGCCATCATTTCAAATGGTTCGAATGCAGCGTTAGTACCAACAGTCAGTACTACTGCTTCCTGTTCTGCATCAGCATTTGCATCCTGTGCAGCATCGTTGCCGCCGCAGCCTGCGAACAGCATCATGCTGGTAGCCAGTACACCAGCAACCAGTGCTTTACTAAATTTTTTCATTTTGGAAGATCTCCTCTCACTTTGCCTTTCGGCAAAAAGATAATAATATTTACACAGCCATTATGATAGCCTTTTCCACACTATTTTGCAATAGCTTTCTGTTCTTTTTTCTGAATTTTATTCACACTTTTTCGTTCCGTTATCCACAAAACAAGTTGTCCCATCTGTGGATAATGTGGATAACTTCTTGCAAGCCGCTCTATATAGGCATTTTCTGTCCACATCCTGCTGTTTACAAACAATATTTTCTGTGCAAAACATCCGCTAAAACTATCGATTGAAAAATATTCGATTAAAAATGACCCCTTCCGCTTGCCAGTGTTGCGCCCAGAATTTCTACTGCCCCTGCTTTATAGAGTGTCTCAGCACACTGACGTATGGTAGTACCAGTAGTAAAAACATCATCTACAACAATTACCCGTTTTCCCTTTATGTCAGTATTCGATTTTACTGCAAAAGCCCCATGCAGATTATGCAGCCTCTGTTCTCGATTCATTCCGGTCTGATGAGGCGTATTTCGCACACGACACATACAGTCCTTCACTGGAATACCGGTTTTAACTGCCAGCGCCCCGGCTAACAAGGCGCTCTGGTTGTATCCTCGTTCCTGAAGTCGTTTCTTATGCAGCGGCACCGGAACCAGAATATCATACTCTCTGGGCAGCATAACAGCCAGTTCATTGGCCAAAGCATCTGCCAGCCACGGCATATTGTGAAACTTAAAATCCAGTATCGCCTGCTGCCAGTTTCCCTGATAGGGCCAGACCGCAATATTGCCGCTTAAATAACAGGGCCAGTCCCTGCAGCTGTGGCAGTGTTCACTATATACCCCAAAACTGTGGCAGCACTGGCACTGACCATGCATACTTCGTATCCGCATAGCCTCTGCACGACAGTCATCACACACCATCAGTTTTTTCTGCCGTTTCATACATACCGGACAGACCGCCGGTAATGGAAACAAGATATCATACAACCACTGTAACAGATTCATGCGCATTCCTCTTTTGCATTCCTTTCTTTCGGACATTTGTTCGATTTTCTATTGCTTTATCCAAACATTTGTTTTATGATAGTACATATCCCATACAAATGTTCTGTATCAATATTTCATATCAGTAACACCTCATATTGAAGCATTATGGCCACAGGAGACATTCTTATGCAACTACTAGATAAACTCACCATTTTAGCTGACGCCGCCAAATATGATGTCTCCTGCTCCTCTTCCGGTTCCACACGTAAAGGAGAAGCAGGAACTATCGGTTCAGCAGCAAAATCAGGTATCTGTCACTCGTTTACTGCCGACGGACGCTGTATTTCGCTGTTAAAAATTCTGATGACCAACAACTGCATCTATGATTGTGCTTATTGCCTAAACCGGC
>JAFOFM010000010.1 GCA_017387265.1 Peptococcaceae bacterium
CGGGATTACGCGGTTATGATGATGCGCGTGCTGGGGATTAAACACAGCTACGAGAATGCACTGGCAATCGCGGTTTCTCATGGCATTTTAACCGAGGAACAGGCCAGCGGTAATCCAGTTGCACTCCGCGGTGATATTGTGAATATGACCTATAACACTCTGCAATTATTAGAAGCACAGGAAAAGCATATTGCAGTAAGTGAATAAAAACAAAACGGGACAGGGTCGGCGCAAAAATTCACGCCAGCCTGTCCCGTTTATTATGCGTTTTATTCCCCGGCAATTTCAATATGCACCGATTCGGCACGTCGTCCATTGCTTCGGGTTACCGTTACGTTTAACCCCTCTACCTGTACACTGTCACCGGCTGCGGGTACTTTTCCCAGCACATCCATCAGCCAGCCGTTAACGGTAATAAAGTCAAATTCCTTTTTCCGGCCCAGGAACTCAAACAGTTCTTCTACGTTACAGGTGCCCGCCACCTGATAACTGCCATCTTCCAGAGTCTGAATATCCTCGTTTGCGGTCTCATATTCATCCCAGATGTCGCCTACGATTTCTTCTAAAATATCCTCCATGGTTACAAGACCCACCGTGCTGCCAAATTCGTCAATTGCAATGGCAATATGCTGTTTGGCCTGCTGCAGTTCTTTTAATAAATCGCCGATTTTTTTGTGTTTACTTGCCAGAATAACCGGCCATGCCACGTCTTCTACTTTTTTCTTCCCGTGCATTACCAGACGATAAAAATCCTTCTGATACAGAATCCCGTTAATATGATCCACATCGCCGTCATGAACCGGGAGACGGGAATAGCCGCTTTCTAAAAATACCGTTTCAATTTCTTCATTGGTCATTTCCGTGGAAATACTCACAATTTCCATACGCGGTGTAAAAATATCCTGCACCTCTAAATCGGTAAAGCCGATGGCACTGCGAATCAACGAACCTTCCTGGGCATCAATGGTACCACCCTGCTCCACTTCATCAATATAGGTTAACAGTTCGGCCTCGGTAACCGCCTGTTCGCCACCGCTTTTAATAAGCTTCGAAAGCAGTTTTTTCCACAGCCCGAATAAAAAGTTCACCGGTACAAACAGCTTCACCATCACATTTAAAATTGGCGCTGTCAGCATCGCAAACTTTTCCGGAGACTCTTTGGCGATACTTTTTGGAGAGATTTCACCAAAAATCAGTACAATAATGGTAACTGCAATCGTTGCAGCCCCGGGCCCTTTTGCCTCGCCCAGCAGCGCAATAAACAGCACCGTTGCCATAGAGGAACACAGAATGTTCACCACATTGTTCCCGACTAAAATGGTAGATAACAGATCATCGTATTTATCCAGCATGTTCAGTACCAGTTTTGCCTTGCTGTTGCCCTGCTCCGCCATACTTTTAATACGTACCTTATTCAGCGAGGAAAACGACATCTCACTGGCAGAGAAAAACGCCGAGATTACCATACAGCCAATAATAATTATAATTGTTGAATTCATAGCATATAGTCCTTTCTGTTTGTTGCTGTTATAGTTTTCCCTCTGCAAAAGATTTTTTCCTTCTATTTTATCAGTCTGCCATTCAGTTTTTCTTTCAGTCAAATAAAAAAGCAGAGATGATACGCGGTCATCTCTGCTGAAAATTTCGTATTTTGTTTCTTATTTTGATTCAAACGGTTTACTTTTTGTTGAACTTTTTGCTGCTGGCTGCAACTACACCAGAGAGTGCCAGTAATGCCAGTAAGTTCGGGAATACCATCATACCGTTAAACAGGTCAGCCAGTTCCCATACTAAATCTACTTTTAAAGTAGAACCTACTACGATGAAAATCAGAACGATAGAAGAGTACAGTTTTACTGCCGCTTCACCGAACAGCCATTTCACGTTTACAGCAGCAAAGAAGTGCCAGCTTAAAATAGTAGAGAACGCGAAGAATAATAAGCAGATTGCTACGAAGATGTCCCCAAAGCCGCCCATTTCAGAAGTAAACGCTGCCTGTGTCAGTGCAATACCGGTTTTGCCGGAATACAGAACACCGGAGGATAAGATTGCAAATACTGTCATGTTTAATACGATGAAAGTATCGATAAATACGCTCAGCATTGCGGTTAAACCCTGTTCATGAGGATTTTTTGCTGCTGCACGCGCATGTGCGTGTGGAGTAGAACCCATACCGGCTTCGTTGGAGAATAACCCGCGGGCTACCCCGTAACGAATTGCCTGCTGTACAGTAATACCCAGAGCACCGCCGCCCATAGCAGCCGGATCAAATGCACAAACGATAATCATTTTCAGAACATTTGGAACTTCGCTGATGTTCAGGAAAATAACAGCCAGGCTGCCTACGATATAGAATAATGCCATGAATGGCACTACTTTTTCAACAAATGCTGCTAAACGTTTGGTACCGCCGATGAAGATGAATGCTGCAAAGATTGCCAGCAGAACACCGATGATAATTGGCTGGAATGCAATGCCGCGGCTGTTGAATACTTCAACGAACGCACTGCCGATGGAGTTTGCCTGTACCATGTTGCCCATAAAGCCCAGCGCAAAAATAATCATAACTGCGAAGAATGTTGCCAGTACTTTGCCCAGTGTGCCTTTAAAAGCTGCCTGGATATAGTAAACAGGACCCCCTGTTACTTCGCCGTCTTTTGTAGTTGTTTTATAAGTCTGTGCTAAAGTTGCTTCCCCGTAAATAGTAGCCATACCGAAGAACGCACTCAGCCACATCCAGAAAATTGCACCCGGCCCCCCGGATACTAATGCGGTAGCGGCCCCTGTTAAGTTACCGGTACCAACCTGTGCTGCAATTGCGGTGGTTAACGCCTGGAACGGTGTCATTTCGCCTTCTTTGCGTTCGCCGCCTTTAAATTTCATGTGACCGAAAAGCAGTTTGCATGCTTCCCCGAATTTTCTTACCTGAATAAATTTCAGGCGGAATGTGTAATAGATCCCGGTACCGCACAGTAAAATCAGTAATACCGGCCCCCATAACACACTGTTGATGCTCTGCACCATTTCTAACATAATAAATTCCCCTCTCCTTCTGTTTCCGGTTATAATTTTAAATTTTTGATTCTGGAAACAGACAAAAAAATAAAGAGCTGATAATTTTATCAGCTCTCCGAAGAGTAGAACATCGCACCTGACAGCTTTTATAAACTGTCACTCGATTTTCCTATGCCCTGTCCTTTTGCCTGAGAGATTGGCTGGTTTCTGTTTGCGCGGACAAAAACCTGCTGTACACCTTCGGCGCTCTTAAAAAAGATAGAGACTCTCCAGAGATAGTTGTTTTTAAAACTCTTAAAATGAATTCCTAACAACGATTTATACTTTAACACCTCTGCACCGATAATACAACCCCTGTTTTTCCGTTTTGCGCTCAAACTTTATTGTGCTATGGCATATCATTGTCATTCATACAGCTACACTATGTATTCAATAGATGGACTTTTTGATGTTTTTTTCGTATTTTTGACTATATCGAAATACAGATGTCCACGGGTGCCTTTTAACGATAAGCAGCGATTTCCAGGCATATTCATTAATAAAATCATATCAATTCAGCTTTAAACGTATTGCAAAACATATAAAAACAGCCTGCCAAAAGGCAGGCTGTTAAATTTACACTTTGTGTTTCACGTAAAACATGTTATACAACCGAATTATTTGCAGTCCAGATTGTATTTTTTACGTGGTGTGTAATGGGTGTGCAGTAATTCATGAGATTTGTGGCCCAGAGGTTCACCCAGGAAGTTTTCGTAAACTGCTGTGATGAATGGGTTTTCATGAGATTTACGGATTGTCAGCTGTTCATCATCGGTGTACAGACCTTTTGCACGTAATGCACGATAGTCTTCTGGCAGTTTGGTTCTGGTCTGCGCGTCAACGATTGGAGTACCGCCGCCGCCTACACAGCCGTTTGGACATGCCATAACTTCGATGAAGGTATAATCTGCTGTACCAGCTTTTACTTTTTCCATGATTTCTTTTGCACGAGCCAGTGTATTTACGATTGCAACTTTAACTGGTGTACCGTCTAAATCGATGGTAGCTTCTCTGATTTCGCCCATTGTGCCGCGAACAGCTTCCAGTTCTAAGCGTGGCAGAGTTTTGCCGGTTACTACTTCGTATACGGTACGCAGAGCAGCTTCCATAACACCGCCGGTGGTACCGAAGATTGTAGCAGCACCTGTACCTAAGCCCATTGGTGCATCGCATTCTTCGTCTGGCAGGTTCACAAAGTCGATACCAGCCTGTTTAATCATACGAGCGATTTCGCGAACGGTGATAACCGCATCTACATCTCTGTAGCCGCTGTCACAGAATTCTGGACGAGCTGCTTCAAATTTTTTCGCAGTACATGGCATGATGGATACGCTATAGATACTAGCTGGATCAATGCCATCTGTCTGTGGGTAATAGGTTTTAACCATTGCACCGAACATCTGCTGTGGAGATTTTGCACTGGATAAGTGACCTAACTGTTCTGGGTAATGGTTTTCACAGTATTTAACCCAGCCTGGGGAACAGGAGGTAATCATTGGCAGAGTGCCGCCTGTCTGCAGACGATCTAACAGTTCGTTACCTTCTTCCATGATGGTTAAGTCAGCGGACCAGTTGGTGTCGAATACTTTATTGAAGCCCATTCTTCTCAGAGCTGCAACCAGTTTACCTGTAGAAATTGCGCCATATGGCAGACCGAATTCTTCACTGATTGCAACACGAACAGCTGGGGAGAACTGTACAACAACATGTTTTGCTTCGTCAGCCAGAGCATCCCATACTTTCTGGGTGTCGTCTTTTTCTGTTAATGCGCCAACTGGACATACGTTGATACACTGACCGCACAGTGTGCAGTTGATATCATCCAGTGCATGGCCGAATGCAGGGCCAACAGTGCTGTTGAAACCACGGCCGATGCCGCCCAGAACGTTAACGCCCTGTACTTTTTTACATACAGCTTCACAACGACGGCAGTATACACATTTGTTTGGATCGCGAACGATTGCTACGCTGCGTTCGTCAACAGGGAATGTGCTCTGTTCGCCGGAGAAGCGGATTTTACGAATACCCATCTGATGAGCCAGCTGCTGCAGTTCGCAGTTACCACTGCGTACGCAGTTCAGACAGTCAGCAGGATGGTTACTTAACAGCAGTTCTACTACGCCTTTTCTAGCTTCACGAACTTTTGCTGTGTTGGTCATTACTTCCAGACCTTCTCTTACAGGATATACGCAGGAAGGCTGCAGTGCTTTTGCACCTTTTACTTCAACCAGACATACACGGCATGCACCGATCTGGTTAACGTCTTTTAAATAACATAATGTAGGAATATTAATGCCAGCTTTCTGTGCTGCCTGCAGAACAGTAGAGCCTGCTTCAACCTGCACGGAAACGCCGTCGATAATAACATTTACCATTTCCACAAAAATCACCCCTTCTATTAGCCTCTGGAGATTGCGCCGAATCTACATTTTTCAATACAGCTGCCGCATTTAATACATTTAGCAGTATCAATTCTGTGTGGTTCACGAACTGCACCTTCGATTGCGCCAACTGGACAGTTACGTGCACAAGCGGTACAGCCTTTACATTTGTCAGCGTCAATCTGGTACTGTAACAGTTTTTTACATACACCAGCAGGACATTTTTTATCGATAATGTGTGCTTCGTATTCTTCACGGAAGAATTTCAGTGTAGCCAGAATTGGGTTTGGAGCTGTCTGACCCAGAGCGCACAGAGCAGAGCTGCTGATGGTGCGAGCCAGTGTTTCCAGATTATCGATATCTTCCATGGTACCTTCACCACGGGTGATTTTATCTAAGATTTCCAGCATACGTTTGGTACCGATACGGCATGGTGGGCATTTACCGCAGGATTCATCCTGAGTGAACTCCAGATAGAATTTTGCGATGTCAACCATACATGTGGTTTCGTCTAATACAATCAGACCACCGGAACCCATCATGGAACCAGCTGCTACTAAAGTATCGAAGTCGATTTCGGTATCCAGAGCATCTGCTGGCAGACAGCCGCCGGAAGGACCACCGGTCTGAGCCGCTTTGAAGGCTTTACCGTTTGGAATACCGCCACCGATATCATAAATCATTTCTCTTAAAGTAGTACCCATTGGTACTTCTACCAGACCGATATTGTTTACTTTACCAGCCATAGCGAATACTTTTGTACCTTTAGAGCCAGCGGTACCAACAGAAGCAAATGCTTCGCCGCCTTCTGTAAAGATAACTGGAATATTAGCCAGTGTTTCTACGTTGTTTACGAAGGTTGGAACACCCCATAAACCTTTTTCTGCAGGGAATGGTGGACGTGGACGTGGTTCGCCGCGTTTCCCTTCTACGGATGTCAGCAGAGCGGTTTCTTCACCACATACGAATGCGCCGGCACCTAAACGGATATCGATATCGAAGTCGAAACCGGTACCCATAATGTTTTTACCTAACAGACCAGCTTCGCGAGCCTGTGCGATAGCAATTTCCAGACGATGTACAGCGATTGGATATTCCGCACGTACATAGATGAAACCGTGGGTTGCACCGATTGCATAACCACCGATTGCCATTGCTTCCAGAATGCTGTGAGGGTCACCTTCCAGAACGGAACGGTCCATGAATGCACCTGGGTCACCTTCGTCGGCATTTACTACTACATATTTTTCAGGGGACTGATAGCCCGCTGCAAATTTCCATTTCTTCCCGGTTGGGAAACCTGCACCACCGCGACCGCGGATGCCGGATTTTTCAACTTCTGCAATTGCATCTGCAGGAGTCATTTCGGTTAATGCTTTCCCTAAGCCCTGGTATGCACCATGAGCGATTGCTTCGCCGATATTTTCAGGGTCGATAGTACCGCAGTTGCGCAGAGCAACGCGTTTCTGTTTCTGGAAGAACGGAATGTGGCTCATATCAGGAGCTTTTTTGTTCTGACCAGGAATATCATACAGCAGACGTTCTACCAGCTGACCGCCTTTTAAGTGAGTTTCAACGATTTCAGCAACGTCTTCTACTTTTACATGATGATAGAATGTACCTTCTGGGTATACTACCATGATTGGACCTAAGCTGCAGAACCCGAAGCAGCCTGTCTGTACTACATCGATTTCTTTATCCAGACCGGTTTCTACCAGCTGTTTTTCCAGAGCTTCTTTCACCAGCATACTGTTGGAGGAGCTGCAACCTGTACCAGCGCAGATCATCACATGATGTCTTGCCAGATTTGCTGCACCTGGAGCCTGACCATCACGTACAGCGATTTTTGCACGTTCTGCTGCCTGTAATGCTTTTAATTCTTCAAAACTTGTAATTTTATTCATTACTCCCACACCTCCTGTTAGATCTGTTCAGCAGCTTTGATTTCTGCAATCAGAGCTGGAATATCTTCTGGTACTAAATGACCATGTACTTTATCATTAATTGTAAGAACCGGAGCCAGACCGCAAGCGCCTACGCAACGGCAGCATTCAATGCTGAACAGGCCGTCTGGAGTTGTTTCCCCAACACCGATACCCAGTTCTTCCTGCAGTTTTTCTAACAGCTTGCCAGAGCCTTTTACGTAACATGCTGTCCCCAGACAGACATTAAATGTATATTTACCTTTTTTATTCATTGTGAATAACGCGTAGAATGTTACTACACCGTAAATTTCACTTAAAGGAATATCCATTTTTTCTGCAATGTAAGCCTGAACTTCTTCTGGTAAGTAACCGAAAATGCCCTGTGCTTTATGCAGTACGCTGATTAAGCTGCCTCTTTGGTCTTTATGCTGCTCAATCACATTGTCCAGCTGTGCAAATAATGCTTCATTGTGTCCGCCACATGTACAAGCCATAGTTTTTATCCTCCCTTGATAAAATTAATCTAAAATCAGTAACGATAATCCTTAAATATATATGATTATCGGTAAACCCTATGTCTCTATTAAAACGCATTTTTGCTTAAAAAGAAAGCATTTTATGCACTTTTATAATAAATCTTATCAATGACAGTTTTCAAAATTTTCGTACATTTTTTCACGAAACGACGTTTTTGGCTTAACATCGCACCCTGAGCCCGTCCTTCATTCACCAACACTATTCCGCGTCTGAAAAACACCTCATAATTATGCCGCCTAATTCATAATACAGTATACCATTTCGTTTATTTTTTCACTACTTTTGTTTGACACAGCTTATCTGAATTTATTCAGATAACAAAACCTTAATTTCGTATTTATGTTGCATTTTTATTGCGCGAATCACCTGATAAAAACAAAAGTTTCATTTTTAGCTCAATTCCTTTTAAAAAGAGTATGGGAATGTGATAAGATGCGATGCATTATAAATCAGTCTGAAAAATGCGAAAAAAGAGGAAGCTGCAAGGTGTTCTATCAAAAAAACTTATTCATTATGCATTTTTTGTAAATTCGAATCGCTTTTTGAATCCCCTTTAGCCTGCTTTCGTAACGGTTCACATAAAATTGACAAATTTCTGCAAACCATTATAATCAGTATAGATAAATAACAAATTTTCAAATGGAGTTGAACCGTATGGATATGAGTCACTGGCTGTATATTCTTCCTGTTGCCATTGCTTTCTTTTTTATCATTGGCTGGAAAGAACAGCAGCCTCCTAAAACCACCGAAAAATTAAAAGACGGTAAAGTGGTATATCGTTCTTTATCGCCGGAAGATGCATGGGCCAGACTGAACAGTACCC